>JAHJCS010000278.1 GCA_018812465.1 Nanobdellota archaeon
ATTGAAATATATGATTTTTGAATAGAAATCCTCATCAAGAGGCTGTAATGCTGTCAGGTCATAGGCAAATGTCATTGATTCTACTATATCCAGGTTATCCTGCCAGAATACTGTGTATGCTTTTACTGTTGAACCATTGGCAAGCTTTATCTTCTGGTCTCTTCTTATCTCAACAGTATTCCTGTATTTTATAGGGATTGAGATGTTGATGCTAAGAGGATAAGTATCTAAGAATGTCACATTATACGCTTTTCTCTGGCCTGTATTTGTGATTGTATCAGTGATCCTTGTTGTCTCTCCCACCATCACTTCTGGGTCTGAAATATCCCTTTCTACCTCAATCTCAGGTAATGAAGAAAATATCTCAATTGAGGCTTTCTTGTCTTTCTCATCATAATCATATTCAATGCTTTCTACACAGAAATCAAAGTAAATATCTTTTCTTGAGCAAGAGTTATTCTTTATAACAAGATACTTGCCTGAGTATTCCAGGATCACCTGATCATAAGAATTCACCTTGACTATGTACATATCATCCCTGAACTCAAAAGAGTCTCCTGAGAAATAGTCTCCAGTCATCTCTGAGGATCTCTCAACCTGTGCAGAGGAAACTTTCAGCAATATGACTAAGCACAGCATCATCATAAAAAATATCTTAGCGAATTTCATGTTGACATTCTTCCCTCAATCCTGTCCAGAAAAGACTCTGGAACAATCTTCACAAACCTGAATAATATTGTCTCTGGGTATACATCTATGTTTTCTGTTTGATATTCTCTTATTATGAATGTTGCCCCTTGTTTCTCTGACATGCCTGCTAGAAGCAGGAAGAACATTGTGGCTCTTATCTCTTCTTCTGGAGGCATCTCCATTCTGAGCTGGTCTCTGGCATCATCTATCATCTCCTCTGGCACATCTGCTTTCTCAAGAACCCAATCAATATACCATTCCTTGATATCATCCTGTCTCAGGGCTTCTTCTGCTTCGCTCTTAGTGAATCCAGAATCTGCTATCTCTCCTTCAGGAAGCGTCTTGAATGCATCCATTCCAACAATGAATACCTTATAATTCTTTCCTATGAGGTCTTTAAAATCTTTATCATCAATAATCTGCTGGAATACAGCTTTCTCTTCTGATGTGATTGGGGTGGGTTTATTTTCATGCATAAGATTGTTTGCTCCTGCAAGTATATCTCCATCCTCAACAAGGAGGAACAGGTTAGGCTCTGTAGGAAACTTTTCTTTGAATTCTGAGGCATCTTTTAGGGCTATGAAACCAAATATAGATATTATTACAGCAAGAATAAGGCCTGTCAATGATATGATCTTAAGTATCTGCCTCACAGCAAGCATTTTACACCTCTTTTAGGCTTTTATATATGGCTTTGTTTTTAAATATTGTGCTGGGCTTACATATGTTTCATATATCAACTCAGCCTTATTTGTTCCTAAGGTTACTATCTCCTGGTTAGATAACCTTAAGAATCCAGTCAATCAAAATCTCAATCAGCTCTTCTCGGTGAGCCTGTGCAGTGAACCTGTGGTCTGCACCTTCTATGAGCTCAAGCTTCTTTGGTTCAGAAGCATGGTTGAACAACTCTTTAGCATCCTCAAAAGGCACTCTTGTGTCATCTGTGCCATGGATAATCAGTATAGGGCATTTTATCATCCTCAATCTCTCAATCAGGTCATAGCTCTCAGCATCCTTGAGGAAGTCTGAGCTTATCTCGCTGAAATTAGACATCTGGATGTATCCTTTTGTCCTCCATTCTTCCTGCTCATACTTGTCAAAATATGAATCAACAAACTCCTTTGTGTCAGCTCTTGCAGCCAGAGTGATCAATGCCTTTATCCTCTTGTTTCCTGAAGTATAGACTATAGAGTCAATTGCGCCCATTGAGTGCCCAATAATACATATTTTTTTGCTGTCCACCTGCTCCATCCGGTCAAGGAGCTCAAAAGCAGCCTGGATATCCTCTACTTCCCTGCTGATAGTAAGATCCTTGAAGTCTCCCTGGCTTTCACCTCTTCCTGAGAAATCAAATCTCAATGCAATGAACCTTGCCCTGGACATCTCATCCCAAAGGCTGAACATAAGCTCATTGTCCTTGTTGTCATGGAATGTGTGGCAGATAATGACTGCAGGGAAAGTGCCTTCCTCATCTGGAATGCGCAGAAAACCGCTGAGAATCTCTTTTCTTTTGTTCTCAAATTCAATCCTTTTTGTGATCATTCTGCAGAATAAGGGTTATTGTTATTTATATCTTTCCATGGGTTTTTAGGTATTTTCCAAGCTTCCTGAAAGCTTGGGACCTATGGCTTATCCTGTTCTTTTCCTCAACTGGCACACTCGATATTACCAGTTCATGGCCATCAGCAATGAATATCCTCATATAAGGCAACACATCCTTGTCTTCATCAAACACTTTCTCTGTTATCTCTCCTTTCATGACTCCGTCGAACACAATAGGCTCTTTTCCTGGTTCACAGTATCCCACAACTGTCCTAAAATATGCTTTCCTTGATTTGCTGTCAAGAAGTCTCATTATCCCATCATACCCAATGCTGTTGAAGACAAACTTAGGTCTTGGGCCTGGAAAGTTAGGGTATGCCTCAAAAAAGACTCCTGTATCATCAACGGCAACCGGTTTCTTCAGCATTTCTGCTGCATGCTTCGCCTTTGCTTTTGCAATAGAATCAATGTCTCCGTCGGGCTCAATAAGTTCCTTATTGGCCCACTCTGTATTTATACCAAACTCAGAAAGTATATCTCTGACCTCTTCATACTTATGCCTGTTTGTGGTGACAAAAAGAATATTCATCTTATTTAATTTTGGCAATAATCTCACTGACTCCATTAAGATCAGCTACCTTATTAACATATTCCCTTTTGCCTTTCCTGTCAACAAGAACTGCTTTTACTCCTGCATTCTCTGCGCCTACCATATCAGAGTCAATGCTGTCTCCTATCATCACAGCCTCGTTCTTCTTCACTTTCAGCTTTTTTAAGACAAGCTGAAACATCTTCTTGTCTGTCTTGAGCATTCCTGCTTCATATGAAAGTATGATCACATCAAAGTATTTCCTTAGCTCATACTTGTCTATTATCTCATTTATTGAGAAACAGTCAGTGCTTGCTATCAATGCCAACTTGTATTTCTTCTTAAGTTCAGTAAGAACAGAGATGCTCTCAGGATATGGTTTTGCGAGAAGCTTGTTCTTGTTCCATACTCCTACAATCTTGTCATAGACAAACTCAGGAGGTTTGATATCAAAACTTTTGGATACTTCCTTGAATCCATCATAAAGGTTCTCAAACTTATTCAGCATGAAAGACTCCTCAAACTTAGGAGCAAACTCTGAGAATGGCATCCTTAATCTTAAAAAATACTTTACCTGCTTGAATGGAGAAGGATATACTCCTTGTTCCATCAATGTTCCCCAAAAATCAAATATTAGTGCTTTTATCATTTTAATTCCTCCTGAATATGATTTGTGTGATTTATTATTTATTTTATTTATATTGAATATTTGGAAAAATTGTGTTTTCCATGGACTCGCCGGGAGTTGAACCCTCACAACGTCTCGCTACGTTGACACGCGAACTGTGTGGGATTTCGCTGCGCTCAATCCCACTCTCTGCGGCTGAAACCATTTTATGACTTTACTGGACTCGCCGGGAGTTGAACCCGGAGTCTCCGCATAGCCAATGCGACGTCATACCATTAGACCACGAGCCCAAATCATCCCTTATTTTGCTGCCAGCTTTATATCTCCTTCCTGAACTGTCTTTCTTCCAGAATGTTTTGCTATCCTGGATGC
>JAHJCS010000279.1 GCA_018812465.1 Nanobdellota archaeon
CAATAGCCAGCCTGTGCGACATTTTGGTACTGAGGAAAGAGGGAAAAATCCCTTCTTCACATGCCAAGAGATTCAGGATACTGGAAGAGAAGCATCCTGCCATCTACAAGATTGTAGACAGGGATTTCCCATTCTATCAGGATAGTTATACAAAGAAAATAGACAAGGAGACAGCAGAGCTGTTCAAAGAAGATGCTGAATACATTAAAAGAACAATTGGAATCTGAAAAAGACGACAGAACAATATTTGATATTGTCCTGTATGGCTCAGCAATGAAGGGTAAGGAATCCCCTAAAGATATTGACATTCTGGTCATCTTCCTTGAAGGGACCCTAAAAGAGAGACTGGACAGGATACAGGAGATTAAATCCAAACTGAAGAAGATTATCAAAGAGGATATTGACATAAAACAGATCCTGCTCAAGGAACTCTTCTCTCCTGCTTTCCTCGCAAAGACAGGCATATTACTAGAGGGGTTCAGTGTGTTCAGCAATTCTGCTTTCTCAGACGTTTTTGGTTTCTCATCTTATACATTATTCTGGTACAGTTTGGATGGCCTGACGCATGCACAGAAAGTGAGATTCAATTATATACTTGCAGGCAGAGGAACAAAAGGAGTGATAGAAGAACTGAATGGCAAAAGAATTGTCAATGGAGCCATAAAGATACCTATAAATAACTCAGCTGTATTTGAAGAGATATTAAGGTCAAACAATATAAACTACCACAAGAAGAACATCATGGAGGAGATTTGATATGCCACTAAAGATCTATAACACTATGACAAGGAAGCTAGAGGCCTTCAGGCCTATCTCAGCCGGAAAGGCATTGATCTACTCCTGCGGCCCAACAGTGTATGATTACGCGCATATCGGCAATTTCAGGGCTTATATCTGTTCTGACATCCTTGTCAGGTATCTTGAATACCAGGAATTCAAGGTCACGCAGATCATGAACCTAACAGATGTTGATGATAAGACAATTAAAGGTTCTATAAGAGAGAAGATAAGCCTTGATGAGTACACAAAGAAGTACAAGAAAGCATTCTTTGAGGATCTTGAGGCACTGAACATCAGGAAAGCAGATGTCTATCCAGAAGCGACAAAGACAATAAAAGAGATGGTTGATATTGTCAAGACCCTGATGGAAAAGGGCTTTGCTTACAAAGGAGATGATGGCTCAATATATTTTTCTGTAAAGAAGTTCAAGGATTATGGCAAACTGGCACACATCAAGACTGGTGACCTCAAAGCAGGCGCAAGAGTAAAGCAGGATGAGTATGAGAAAGAGCAGGCAAATGATTTTGCATTATGGAAGGCCTGGGACAAGGATGATGGTGATGTGTTCTGGGAGACTGAGATAGGAAAAGGAAGGCCTGGCTGGCATATTGAATGCAGCGCAATGTCAATGAAGAGTCTAGGACCTACTTTTGATATCCATACAGGAGGAATAGACCTGGTTTTCCCACATCATCAGAATGAGATTGCGCAGTCAGAGGCTGCAACAGGAAAGAAGTTTGTCAATTACTGGGTGCATAATGAATGGCTTCTTGTCGACGGAAAGAAGATGAGCAAGAGCCTGGGCAACTTCTTCACACTAAGAGACCTGATGAAGAAGGGATACAAGCCAGTTGCAATAAGATATCTTCTCATGTCAGCACATTACAGGACACAGCTCAATTTCACAGAAGAAGGAATAAAGGCAGCAGAGAGCTCTGTGCAAAGGCTGAATGATTTCATGCTCAAGCTAAAAGAGCAGTCTGGAGAGGAAAATAAGAACATCAAAGCCAGGATAAAGAAAGCCAGGAAAGAATTTGAGGAAGCAATGGACAATGACCTCAATATGCCTGATGCTCTTGGAGCAGTGTTTGAGTTTGTGAAAGAGATAAACAAGCTCATGGCAGAGAAAAAAGTAAGCAGGAAAGACGCTGAAGATATTGAAGGATTCATGCTCAAGCTGGATAATGTCCTGGGGGTGCTCAGCCAGGAAGAGGATGTAGCTAAAGAAATACAGGAGCTTGCTGACAAAAGAGAACAGGCAAGAAAAGACAAGGATTTCAAGACAGCTGATTCTATAAGAGATGAACTGAAAGAGAAAGGATATATCCTAGAAGATACACCTAAAGGGCCGAGAGTAAAGAAGATATAGAAGCAATATTTATATATGATTATATGATAAATCAGTTATAATGCTAAAAAAGAGCCAGGTCACAGCATTCATAATAGTAGGTATTGTTATTCTTGTTATGATTGGGTCTGTGGGATATATGACCTCAAGGAAATACTCAGATATAGGTGAGCAGGTTCCTCCATCGATGTCAGGCATAAAGATCTTTGTCGACCAGTGCCTGAAGGATACTGCAGAAGGAGCAATACTCCTTGCTGGAGTCCAGGGAGGTGTTATATATTTCTCTGATGTTGTGCCAAATCAACAGACATTCTATTCATATTCAACATACTGGTATGATGCAGGCCAGG
>JAHJCS010000280.1 GCA_018812465.1 Nanobdellota archaeon
CTTGAACTCATCAAGTATCAGCTTGAAAGCATATGAGATCTCTACATCAGTGATCTCCACATTGTCTCCGCATAATGGACAGAATCTTGTGTCCTTGAACTCATTGTAGATTGCGATTGTTCCGCAGCTCTCGCATACAGGGACTATTGTCTTGTCTGAGTCAAATCTCTCCTTGAGGAGCAGTGATGCTCCATGAGCGACGAATGTATCTTTCTCCATCTCTCCAAGCCTCAAACCTCCTTCTTTTGCTCTTCCTTCTGTAGGCTGTCTTGTGAGCAGCTGGATAGGTCCTCTTGCCCTTGCATGCAGCTTGTTTGAAACCATGTGCTTAAGCTTGAGATAATACATGTCTCCTACGAATATCTTTGCTTCAAACTGTTCTCCACTCTCACCGTCGTAGACTGTCTCAGTGCCATTCTCCCTGAAACCAAGTGAGTGAAGCTCTTTCCTCAAAGAATCCTCTGACTCAGAATCAAATGTAGTTCCGTCAATATATCTTCCTGAAAGGCTTCCTACTTTTCCGCCTACAAGCTCGATTAAATGTGAGATAGTCATTCTTGAAGGAATTCCATGAGGTGAGAATATAAGATCAGGAACTATGCCTGATGCTGTGAATGGCATATCTGTCTGAGGCACTATTATTCCTACAACACCTTTCTGTCCATGCCTTGATGTGAATTTATCGCCTACTTCAGGGATTCTCTGATCTCTAAGCCTTACCTGCACAAGTTTGTTTCCCTCTTCATTCTCGGTTATGCAGACAAAATCCACAACCCCCATCTCTCCGTGCTTGATTGTGAATGAGCTCTCTCTTCTTGTTCCTGCTGAAAGGCTGTACTCATCAACACTGCTCAGGAATCTTGGTGGTGATGTCTTTCCAATGACAACGTCGCCTTCATGCACAAATGCTTCTGGATAGATTATTCCATCATCCTCAAGGAACCTGTAATCCTTCTCTGTCTTATATCCTTTGACATCCTTGTCAGGAGAGCAGATCTCATCTGTAAGGCCTCCTGCATATCTAAGCTCTTCAACTACAGCTGGCCTGAAATAGGAGCTTCTTCCGAATCCCCTGTCTATTGAACCCTGATTGATCACTATAGCGTCTTCCATATTGTATCCTTTATAGCTCATGACAGCAACAACGATATTCTGTCCAGAAGGATGTTTTTCGTATTTAAAGACATCATTGACTATGGTCTTGACAACAGGAATCTGAGGAGTATGAAGAAGGTTCACATCCATATCCATCCTGACAGGGAAGTTAGCTGCATAGAATCCAAGAGCCTGTTTCTGATTCTTTGCACCCATGCTCACTCTTGCTCCAGGGCTGTGATTTGAGAAAGGAACAAGAGATGCACATATTCCCATTATAGCTATTGGTGAGATCTCAAGATGAGTATGTTCAGTAGTGAGCTCAGCCTCTTTGAAAGCCACAAATATGCTCTCCTCTTCATTTGCATCAATGTATTCTATGACACCCTGATTGAGCAGATCCTTGAAAGCTATCTCACCTTTCTCAAGCTGCTGCGCATGCTTGTCAGTGAACATTGACTTTCCGTCCTTGACAACTATAAGAGGTCTTCTTACTCTTCCTTTAGAATTATCCAGATGAACCTCATCAAGCAAAGGATCATAATTGAGGTTAAGATTGAAGATCATCTCTCCTTTTCTTCTTGAATCCAGCACTTTATGGACAAAGTCCTGCGGCTGCTCAACTGTCCCTATGAATTTGCTGTTAAGATATACTTCTGTCATTTTACTACTTCCAACCCTAAGGTTTTTAGATTTTTGATAACATCATCCTCGGATGTGTCTCCTGAGATCTCAGCAAGGAGAGCCAGGTTCTTTCTCAATCCAATATTGGTTCCTTCTGGAGTCTCTACAGGACAGAGTCTTCCGATGTGAGTAGGATGCAAACCACGAGCCTCAAAATTCTCCTGTGATGAGCTCAGTGGACTGACAACTCTCTGAAGATGGCTTGTAGTCTCAAGAAAATTAAGCCTCTGAATTCTCTGGCTTATTCCTTTCCTTGCACCAACCCATGATCCGGTTGCCATTGAGCTGTATATCCTGGATGTAAGAAGTTTGTCCCTGATTATCACTTTTATTGAAGGGAATTTACCTCTCTTGACTATTCTCTGGAAATTGTAGAGAAGATCTCCAATGAGCACTTTAATGTTTACTCTGAAAAGATCTGCAAGCAGGTCTCCGCTGAGCTTGAGCCTCTTATTCATATAATGATCCTTGTCATCGACGTTAACTTCTCCATTGGATACAAGAATATATTTCTTTACCATCTTGCATAGATTGTATGCTTTAAGTATCCTGTCTTTAGGGTCTACACTTATATGAGGAAGAAGGTACTTGTCAAGTATCTCCTGGCTTTTATCCAACCTGATATCCTTGGCCTGGGTTATACCTATCCTCTTAGCAATATAATCAAGAGCATCTTCAGTGGTCTTTATGTCTACAAACTCGTAAAGATTCACAATCAGCTCATTGAACTGCTGATTTGATGAGACAAATCTGACAATCTCTTCATCTTTAACAAGCCCCAATGCCTTAAGGATGACAATGAGAGGCATACGTTTGACTCTTGTGAAAGAGAGATATAATATTCCATCTTTCATCTTTTCAAAAGTGTGAGGAATCTTAAAAGAGCCTTTCTCAGAGAACAATTTTCCGACATAATCAGATACTCCGATTGTGGTCTTCTCAACAAGCATCTTGTTGGCTGCAAGATCCTCTACTGATATAAGGACTTTCTCGCTTCCATTGATTATGAAGTAACCTCCAGGATCATCTGGATCTTCACCGTGTTTTATGAGTTCATCACGGTTCACCCCATGAAGATGGCAGAACTTTGACTTAAGCATTATAGGAAGATTACCAATCTGTGTTGTGAAGAGCTCTCTTTGCACACCATTGATGTGTGC
>JAHJCS010000021.1 GCA_018812465.1 Nanobdellota archaeon
GATGGTGATGGAGTATCAGATGCTGATGAGGATCTTATAGGAACAGATCCTTATGATTCTTCTGAGGATCTGGATGATGTCACAAACTCTTATATCCTGGCTTTAGCATGTTTTGGACCTGCACCCATCTTCAGTTTTGCCTCTCTCTTTGATGAAAAAGAGGTCAACAATCTGATATATTCATTGAATGAATCAAGCGACGCAGAGATTGATGCGTTTGTGAATGGGGATATAAACAAGATATTATCCCAGGCAGGAATAAGCGCAGATGAAGTAGTGTATGTGAACACCACACTCTCAGAGTCCATACAATCAAGCAGCCAGATATACTATCAGAAATATGATCATTATTCTATATTGTTTGTTGAAGACAGCAAGACAGGGGTTGTAAGTGTATTTGGGTTAATGGCAAGCTGTGAAGGCCAGGTACTTGGTCTGTTATGGGGTGGAGGAAATGGAGTCAAAGATGACTTTGAGATGGTTGTAGGAATCATAAAAGGACTGTGGTATTATGCCAACAACTTAGGAGAGATAGGGAAGATAGTAGATACAGTCAAAGATGCAATAGGGCATCTTGGTGAAATCTGGGGGATAGCTGGAGATATCTTCCATGACTGGTCAATGGAGATATTTGAACAAGGAAGGAATGTCAACCCTTATGACCCTGATACCCACAGAAATGATTATCGTGATTTCCAGATAGGATTCTATCAGGGATTCATGTTAGGTTATGTCGTAGAGCAGGTGTTCCTCCTGGGTAAAGTAGGAAAAGCAGTAGAATCATTCAAGATAGGTGCTAGATTGGCAGAGACCGGAGGGAAAGCTCTTGAGATACTCTCCAGACTGACAATCAAGTTCGGAGGGTCAATTGCAGATCTAGTACGAAAGACAAAATTATGGGTCATTGTCCAGACCTGGGGAGATATAATTCCAGAGAATGGAATAGCGCGATTAGCTGTATATCTGGATGACAGCAAGCTTATTGATGACTTTGTGAAGGGTGCTTCTAATTTAAAGACAATGGCAATTAGGATAGAGGAGTTTGCAGTCTCGTTTGGAGATGAAGCAGCAGAGTTACTGGTTAAGACAAAGAACGGAGCAGAAGCCATCAAAGCAGGATGGGCAATGGAGGAGCTTAACGGACTTTACAGGATAATAGACAGTTATGGTGATTCTTTTGCCAGCAGATTAAAGACCTATTTCAGCGAAGATATATACAGGACATTGTGCAAAGGAGTAGGTCTTGATATCATTGATGTCAGAAAAGTAAATCCAGAGGAGTTAGGCATTTATATCAAGTACTGGACCGGCAACCCAATAGATCCTACAGCTGGTTCACATCAGTTGGTCAAGATGTACAAAGCACCCGGCACTAAGACAGCTATTGGAGGAAGCGGAAAATTTGTCAATGATGTGGCTGTCTTGAAAAAAGGCACAACTGAATGGGGTTGGGAGCATATTGTATACAGGAATCATAACAATGAGATAAAGAACGCATTTGATCTTATTGATAATGACAAAGCAGTCAAGGCATTTATACAGGAAGGATTAGAAAAAGGCGTAAGGAACGGGAATGAGATAATATGGGATGTGCCTGGGAAGACAAATGACCTTGTGATTGTAGTAGATGATATTGTAGGAGCAAATCCAGGTAGTATCACAACTGTTTATCCCAATTAATCAGATGAGGTATGAACATGAGAGAATACAAAGCAAAGATCATTGAAGCAAAACCTTGTGCAGTACATGAAGGTAACAAAGATAATATTGTGAATGCTTACTTGAACCTAGATATAGAAGGCCACTCTATCTGGTTCTTTGTCCCAACATGGATGAATTATTTCCCTTACCCTGGATCCAGGCCTGGATATGGTATCGGAATAGAATTACTATCCAGCCTGAAAGACAAATCATTCAGATTTGGAATCAAAGCAATTAGTTTTGGAGCAGAATCCTCTGAAGATGGCATCAAGAAGATTGTGCAGAAGAATGCAGAGAAGAATCCCAGCGAATACACTCTTTACGGCGAAGTGAAGAGAGTAGGAAAGAATGATAGGGATCCTAGCAAAGATTTTGTAGAGCTTGATTGCGGGATAGTTATAGATAATATAGTCGCTGACAAAGGAATTTTCAAGCCAGGAGATTACATCTCTGTAGAAACTAGATTGGACGCATATTTCATTGAATTTGGGAAATAAATAATATGAAAAGCAGATATAATTTCAGAATGTGCATGATGTTCTTAATAGTCATATCTATGGCATTATTACTTGCATTGTCTGTCATAGCTAAATCCGATAAGCAGGAATTAGAGGATAATATAAAGAATAAGATACATAAGGACCTCTGGGAAGAGATTGATAAGACAAAGAAAGAGCCTGAAAAAGAGAATGTAATAACAATCCTGATAGAAGTCAATACATCAGACAAGCGCTCAATAAAAGAATTGGCTAAAGAGATAGGTAAATCATCCATTAAAATTGAGGGAGTGTACACCTTAGGGGATATAATCATTGCAGAAGTTGATGTCAATAAGATTAAGGATATAGCCAAGATAGATGATATCAAGTCAGTATGGCCAGACAGGAAATATTATGCGACTCTTGAGTCCAGTGTGCCGCAAATACATGCTGAAGAAATGTGGGCAAAGGGATTCAACGGAAGCGGAGTGAAGATCGCAATTCTGGATACTGGTGTCGACAGTTCACATCCTATATTCAATGGAAGAGTGATAAATGAGGCAGTTTTCACAGGAGAGAATTCAACACAGGATGGGCATGGGCATGGAACTCACTGCGCAGGGATTGCTGCTGGCAATGGTGATATAAAAGGCGTTGCTCCTGGAGCCTTATTAATGAATGGTAAAGTGCTGAGTGATCTTGGAGAGGGGAGTGATTCAAGCATAATTGCAGGAATCAATTGGGCAGTGAATCCAGATGGCAACAGCTCCACAGAGGATGGAGCTGAGGTTATCAGCATGAGCCTTGGAGGATCATATGTTGACTTGGACTCACCAATAGTTCTTCTATAAGGGATGCTATAGCTGCTGGAGTAGTTGTGGTTGTTGCATCAGGCAACTGCGGACCTGTATGCCCAAGTTCTACTTGCGGAGGCTTTGTAGGTGTAGGCACTCCAGGAATATCACCTGAAGCCATAACTGTAGGTGCTGTCAATGATTATAATATCTGGGCATGCTTCTCCAGCGGAGCTGATATACCTGGAGTAGGCATAAAGCCGGATGTTGTTGCACCCGGAGTGAACATCAACTCTTCTGTCCCAGGAGCTTATGCCACTAAGACAGGAACGAGCATGGCTACACCTCATGTAGCAGGCGCTGCTGCTCTTTTATTACAGTCCAACAATAACTTTACTCCAGAAGATGTGAAGTATATTATAGAGAGGACAGCTTTGAGATTGGGCAATCCAGGAAAGGATATCCAGTATGGTTCAGGACTGGTTGACTTGAGATATTTTGTGCCAACAACTGTGAGCAGACTGCTCAAATACAGGATTGATTACCCTGAGTTTGTCTATCTTGATGAGGATATAGATATATTTGTGAACTCAACAATGGAGGATATAAAAAGCATAGATGCATATGTGTATAATCCAGACAGCGCATTATTCCAGTTATATTTCAATAATATATCAAGCCATGTATGGAAATCAGTCTTCAATGGCACATTCATTCTTGGAACTTATATGATGAACATAACAATAACTGATATCCTAGATCAGACATATTCTTATGAAGAAAAGTTCGATGTGATAAGATATAATCTTACTGAAGGATACATCCAGAGCCTCAATGTTCCTGCCCAGATTGCATACGGACTCAACCTGCCTATACAGGTTGTATTTGAGAATATCGGAAACAGGACACTGGAGACACTTGTGGAAATCCAGATAATGGAGAATGACCAGATTATAGACTCATTCCAGAGCCCTTACAGAAACGTCTCTGCTAACAGCACAACTATCTTTGACTTCAACTGGACTGCAGAAGCTAACCCAGGAATCAAGGATATTAAAGCAATAGCTGCTTTCGATGGGGATTCATATACCCGGACAGAAAACTTTGATCTTATAGATGATACTGCCCCAATTGTGAACTCAGTGGAGTTCAAATCAGGTCTATTTAGGAATAACCCTCATGCGGTTGATATATATCTTGAGGATACAAGCTCGGATATCACAGGCAACATGACCTTGGTTATTCCAGACATGTCCGTGAACAGAGTGCCTATAAGAAAGATAAGCGACATTAATAATAACATATATATTGTGTCCATTTATGAAAACACCACACAGTTAGGCAATTATTCGTTTAGTATAAAAGTATGTGATAATACAGGTTATTGCACTGATTCAGGAGGATACTCATTTACAGTTGAGGAATGTTCAGAACCGCAGGTCTTGTTGATATCAGAAGAAGAGAAGTTCAATAACTCAATGAGGTTCAAGAATGCGCTGAACAACACATGTTTAAGTGTATGGGACACGTTCAAAAGCCTTAATCCTCCGATGTATTACCTTGATAGATTTGAAGCCATTATATGGAGTACAGGCAATTATTTTGAATCAGGTATCAGCAATCAGAGCGCTGAATTGCTTAAAGAGTATATCAAAGAGAACCACAGTATCTTCATAGAAGGGCCTGAAATAGCATTGAATCATATCAGGGATGACTTCATGATCAATCTCACCCATTCATCTTTTGAAGCTGATTACCTCCTTGAGAATGTCTCAGGGATATCAGTATACAAATCTTTCCCACACCCAATACTCAAAGGCCTTCCTAATCAGATGGATTACAATACTAGCTACTGCCCATATCCTGATGCTGTGAGTCCAGTCAATGGAGGAGTCTCTTTGCTTGACTGGAATCTAAATAATTCAGCGATTGTAGTATCCAATGATGGGCATTCTAAAGTGGTTTATGCAAGCTTTACTGTAAGTTCGCTCACAACCAATCAGGACCAGTTTATCAGGAATATTGTGGGCTGGCTTCTTACAGACAACTCAAATGCTGACCTAATTGTGGATACAACAGATTATGACTATCTTATAGATGGATTCAATGGGATTAGTATAACAATCAATAACTCAGGGAGTATTGACGCAGATAATGTATTATTGGAGATATTTATTGAGGGTAATCTAATAGATACCAGTTATATTGATGTCAATGCAGGCAACCAGATGACAACTACAAGAATGATTGACCTTGACTCAGGCTCTCATACTCTTGGAATCCTGCTGAATGGAGACTTCAGCATAGCAGAGAATGTTTATATCAATAATCTGAGAGAGCAGGAGATTTATGTAGCCACTCCTGAAGCTGACCTTTACATTGATGAAATGACCCATATATTCAGCAATGATTCATCAGAAATAAAAGCAAAGATAAACAATATAGGAGGATCAGATGCGTTTGATGCTACAATAGAATTGTATCTGGATGGTGTTCTTAACGACTCAAAACAGATGTTCATTGGATATGGAAGCTCAGCAAATCTCACTTTTGAAGGTCCAATCGATTATGGTATCTATGATATAGAGCTCAGAGTGAATTCTCTCCAGACAATAACAGAGTCTGATTACTCAAACAACAATAAGTCTTCACGTATCTATATATGCTCAAGAGAGAAGATACTCATAGTTGGGGATGATGATCCGGAGTCATTTGCTACTGAATATCCAGACAGCACAGATGATTTCAAGAAGATACTTGATGAGAATCATTATTGCACATTGTTATGGAAAGAATCGGTCAAAGGGCACCCTACAATCGATCTGCTGAACGAGTTCGATGTGGTCATCTGGAGCTCAGGCAACTATTTCAATATGGCAATAGATCCTGAGGATATGACTTTGATAGAGCAGTATGCAGGTTCCATACTCTTTGAAGGCTCTGATATAACATTTGACCATGAGAATGATATTTTCCCAGAACAGAGAATGCATGTTTTACTGGCGAATGACTTGATACTCAATAATACTGAAGAATTGAATCTTACAACCC
>JAHJCS010000003.1 GCA_018812465.1 Nanobdellota archaeon
AGATTTAAGATAATGAGGCTTCATTCTGCTGCTCACATTATATTCTATCTTTTTTCAGAAAAGACCGGAATAACACAGCTTATCGGCTCAAACATCTCTATTGACAAGGCAAGGCTTGACTTTGCGACAGACAAGCCAGTATCAGAGATGCTTCCTAATCTTGAGAAGCAAGCTAATGAAATATTTCAGAAGGATATTGAGATAAAGACCTATGGCGACGCGCAGGATGATAACAGAAGATTCTGGGAGATGAATCTCAAAGGAAAAGAGATAAAATATCCCTGCGGCGGAACGCATGTTAAGAATGCAAAAGAGATAGGCCAGGTCAGATTAAAGAGAAAGAACATTGGTGCTGGCAAGGAAAGGATTGAGATCAGCTTAGCATAATCCTATATCTAGTTCATATCTCAAAATCAAATATGCTCTCAAGTTTTGATGATATCTCTTTTAACTTCTTCTCACTGACTTTTGAATGCTTCTTGTCCATGTACAGCCTTTTGTTGACCTCTACTGAGAATATAAACACATCAGGGAATCTTTTTGACAGGTATTTCAGTATATATCCTCCTTCAAAAGGTTTGTTCACAGCTACTTCCTCTTTTAGGTCCCGGCTAAGCTTGCTCCTCATCCTGTCCACAATAGGCATGTAGAACTTTGGGATGTACTTTGTGCCAAAGCTCACTGATGGCCGGTCAGGTTCATCAACCATTGAGTGACCGTCGAATATTATATTGAACCTGTGTGTGTCAATCAGCTTGTCAAGTATATGGTAGAACCTGTCATATTCTCTGAGCAGTTTCTTCTTGTCTTTCTCGCTGAACTCCTCTTTCCAGATGTTCTTCACCCTTGGCTCTGACCCATTCCTGTACACTGCATCTTTTCTTGCTCTGTTGAAGTCGCAGACAAATCTTGACTGCATTGTCTTGATCCATATTCCGCTGTTCTTCAGCATGATATCTGAGTAGATGAGATCAGATCCTCTGTCTTCTTCTCTCATCCTGACTTTCTTTTCTACAGCCATTTTCTTCTTTATCTCCTTTGGAGCCCATGTTCCGCTGTGGATTGTGAGAAGAAGTGTGTTGAAGCTGTTCTTCCTGTAATTGTCAAATATCATTGTGCCTTTCTTTGTTATTGTAAGCTTGATTCTTGGATACTCTTTATTGTATCTTTCAATATCCTCCTTTACAAGCTGATAGACTTTGTTGTCATAGAAGAACATCCTGAACCATATGCTGTTTCTGTTGTTGTAGAAATACCTTATTGTGCCGTCAAGCACATCAATTACCATCTCATGTGTGTCAAGAAGGGCTATGAAATTCTTATGGTGTTTGTTCTCTATATTCTCATTGACCCTCTTCAATGTCTTCAGAATCTTAATATAGGTATATTTCTTTATAGCTTCAGAAATCTTCTGTCTTGTGCTCTTCTTCTCAGGGACCATCTCCTGTTCCATTTTCAGTCCAGATTCTTGACAAGCTCTTCAGTAGTGTCCAGCTTCTTTATGTTCTCTTTAGCCATGTCAAGGCACATCTCTGCAAGCACTTCATCAGGTACCTTTTCTTCAAGAGAATATCCTTTCTTCTTGACATAGCTAATAAGCATATCAGACACAGTCTTCTTCTCTTCTAACATATTGTTCAGCGGAGCTATAACCTCAGCATATCTCTCATGAGAGCATGCTCTTGCGAATTTGAAGAACCTAGTGCAGTAATTATAGACATCCTTGTCCTCAAGCCCTTTATGCGCGCTGAGATACTGGAGATGCTTTCTCACATGTGTGTGCGGAGGAATGTAAACTGTGTTTCCTTCTACCTTAAACGGCTCTTCAATGCCTATCTCTGAAGGGATGACTTTCATGAAGTCCTGGTGTATCATCCTCTGCACATATTTTATCAGGACACTGGCAGCGATCACAATCTCTATGAAATTCATGTCAGCAGATCTCTGCTCTATTGTGCCTATCTTGTTGATTCTCACAGGGTTCCAGCAGAAATCAAGTATCTTGCCGTATTTTGAGATGTCTGATGAGGGTATGTTCTGCTTCTCAAGAAGTCTCTTCATCCTTGCATGCCTGCTTTTCAATGTGTACATAAGGTCAGTGAGGGTCTGCTTGTAAGGCGGAAGGCCTCCATACTGAGTGTAGCCTGTGTATAATCCATCTGTGTACCCTAAGTCTCTACCTCCTCTATAAAGCAGCACTCTTGAGTCTTTTGCAAGGAATCTTCCGTCGACAAAAGGTGATGCCTGGAGGAATGTGACAAGAGCAGGATCCATCGCAACAGCCATATTATAGCTGTCTATAAGGGTCTGTTTTATCTTAGAGTTGAGCATTGGCTTTAGGAATCTTGTCTTCCTGTCAAAGACCCCTTTTGGAAGTGCGGCTCTATGGTTCCATCGAGGTGCATTTCGTTTCGATCCCGACCTTGATCCGCATGAAGGAACTGGCCGGCCGGGAGCAGGATAGGATCGACATAGAACAACTCCGCATGAGGCTGGATGACAATGCAGAA
>JAHJCS010000022.1 GCA_018812465.1 Nanobdellota archaeon
CTTCCTGCAGGTGTCATGGGGCACTGGAGTGACATCCTGTATAATGCCTATTCTCATGCCTGTTCTTGATAATGATCTTACAGCTGCCTGAGCTCCAGGTCCAGGATTCATAGGTCCATTATGGCCTCCTGGCGCTTTTATCCTTACATGAAGGCCGGTTATTCCCTTTTCAAAAGCAATTTCTGCAACTTTCTTTGCTGCTATCATCGCAACTGTCGGGGATGATTCAAGCCTGTGTGACTTTGTGACCATTCCTCCAGATACTTTTGCGATGCTTTCTCTTCCAGTGATATCTGTTATATGAAGTATTGTATTATTATAGGATGCATAGATGTGGACAATTCCCCATTTTATTGGTTTTCTTTCTCCTCTATCTAACATTTTTCTTTCCTCTTGTGTTTTGCTGTCTTCTCTTGTTGAAGTCTTTGCCTTTTCTTGCTCTGTTAGCTTCTTTCTTTTTTTCTTTGGCGGCTTTCTTCTCTGCGTCTTCTTTCACAAACCTTTCAGGATGGTCTATATTATTTATCTTTGAGCTCTGAGCAAAATTCAGCTGTGTCTCTTCTTCTGTGGAGACAAGATATGAAGGTGAGGTCATCCTCTTAGGTCCAATAGTTATATGACCATGGACTATGAACTGTCTTGCCTGTTTCATTGTCTTTGCCAGGTTCTTCTTGTAAACCTGGGTCTGGAGCCTTCTCTCAAGGACATCTCTTAGAGTAAGATCAAGTATAGGATCAACTGTGCTTGATTCTGCCATAAGCCCAAGTTTATTTAATTTTATGAGTATCTGTTTCTTCTCTTTCTCTCCTTGAGCAGTCTTCAATGCAATAAGATTTTTTGCCTGGTCTTTGAAGTTTTTGAGCATAGACCTCATCTTATAGACTTCTTTCTTGTTGCTCATTCCATACTCTCTTACCAGAACTCTCTCTTCCTCAATCCTATCCTTCTTCCACGGGTGGGGAGGAGTTTCGTACTTTTTCCTTGTTTTCTTTGGATCTCCCATCTTTATGTTTTTCCTGACTTACCGCCTTTCTTCTTGACGCCAGTCACTTTTCCTTTATTTCTTCTGAAATTTGATTTTGTCCTCTGTCCTCTGACTGGAAGACCTTCAGCATGCCTTGATCCTCTATATGATTTTATGGCCCTAAGCCTTTTGATATCATTGCTTTTATGGAATATGATATCTCCTGTGGTGATATGTTTGTCTTCTCCAGTCTCATAATCTTTTCTTCTGTTGTACATCCAGAGAGGTGCTTTGAATTTTGCTGGATTATTGACTGCGTCATCGAGTTTTTTTGCTTCTTCATCAGAAAGATGGCCTACTTTCTTGTACTTGTCTATCTTGGCCAAAGAACATATCATATTAGCGAACATGAAACTGACTCCTTTTATCTTCCTTAATGCACTTAGGACTGGCTTATTGCCGTCAAGATCTGTATTAGCTATTCTTAATATATGCCTGAACTCTTCTGCCATTTTTACCCCTAAAATCAAAACCTGAGCAATTCTTTTGTTTCGAGAAATCATATATAAAACATATATAAGCGTCAGCTGATATATGCCCTAAAAGCGCTCGAAACACTGAACTCGGGCTGTGATATCAATATAATGATGGAAAAAGGGGTGGTTTATAAAGGTTTCTGAAACAGGTTGTTAAGACCTCATTTAGGTTTCTTGATTATAATGGGGCGGCCAGCGGGAATCGAACCCGCGCCCGAGGCTCCACAGGCCTCTATGCTACCATTACACAATGGCCGCCATGATAACCTCTTGAATCAGGGAGTGCTTTTTAAAGATTTTGTTATTTGGAGTGCTGCCCAAATAAAGGTTTTTCATGAAAACCTTTTTATGCAAATACCTTCTCCATGCGGTTATGAAGTCAAAAGAGGTAATACTTGTAATCTCTGTCATGTTCATAATGCTCATGTCACTTGGTTTTGTTTACATCTCAAGCATGAGCATAGAATCTCTGAGATCAACAGAACCTCCTTGTGATTTCTCTGCACCTTTTGATCTGCTTGATTTTGCTCTTTTTAAGGTTCTCATAATATTTATCCCAGTGCTTTTTGTGATCGGTTCAGCAGACTTTCTTCTGTCCAAGAAGTTATTCAAATCATCATCAATCTTCCTTACAGTATTCCTGTCTTTGATATTCATCCATATGTTTTTTATTCTTGTGGCTGGAAACAGGAGCCACTGCACACTCAACCCGACACCAGAATATATGGAATCCCATGTTTCAGACATAGAGAATCAACTGAAGATAATGATCCTGAATGGAAATCAGGCAGACAGGATAACTTTCAAGACAATCAACTCAAGATTAATTGATAAGATATGCTTTTCTGAGCCTGATTCTTTAGTGATCTTCTATGGATTAGATTCTGTAAGAGAATCCCAGACAGAAGTTTTTGCGCTTGGCCAGGAGAGCAAGTGCGCTCTTCCTGTAGACAGCAAATTCAGTCTCAAGTTCCAGGGAACAGGCAATATCACAAGAATAGTATTTTCATGATCTGATTCTATGATGTCTTTACTTCAATCTTTTTCCATTTCCTTCTGGCTTCCATGAACTGGGAGAATATATAAGGCACAAGGAACGCAGAGATATAGACAATGCTTATGAATATAGGATCCTCCTTGCCTGGAGTGCCGAGTCTCAGCGAGAAACTATTGGCTATACTGACCATTATAAAAACATTGATCAAGGCTATGCCTGGAATGAATATTGCTGCAAGAAGATGATGATGAGTCTTTATATGTTCGATATCAAGCACTACAAGATTAAACAGCAGCCCGAATATAAACCCGAGAACAACCACAATCAAGCTAAGCTGTAATGGGTTCATCACAAGCAGGAATGGTATGAGTATAATTGATATGAGGAAGTTTGCGACTGTGAGCACAAGAAGTGTGGCCCAGTATACTGTCTTGTTCATCTCTTTTTTGAACCCGACATGCTTATCTTGCTTACCTTCTCCATGGATCATTCCTAGGGTCTTATATATCTCCTCTTCTCCCCACCCTTTCTCCATCAGGCTTTCTCTTGTTATATCAGCCATTCTGCCTCTTTTTTATGGTTTTAATAATAATATCAATAGGGGAATATTTTGGATATCTTAAATCTTCTCATAAAGCCTATCCAGAAAATCCTTATTTCCTGCTTTGATGCTATGTGTGTAATCCTGCCCCATCATCTGGGCTGCTATCCTCTTGAAAGCAAGAGAAGCAGGTGTATCAGGATAAAGGTAGACCATCGGCTGCCTTGCCACAATTGATTTAGGAACACTCGTATCATCCGGGATGATCCCAAGAATGTTCTTGTCAAGCATAGCTTCGATGTTTTTTATCTCCATATCAAAATCTGATCCTGAATGTTTGTTGATTATCACTCCAAGTACCTTGATTCCTGCATCCTCAGCAATCCTTATTGTCTTGAGAGTGTCTGTCACTGATGGCACATCGGGATTAGTCACAGCAATGAGCTCATCTGCTGCTAAAATTACAGAAAGAACATCTCTTCCAAGGCCGCCTTCTGTGTCAATCAAGACCATATCAGTTGTTCCCACAAGATCAAGCAGGACATTCCTGAAGTTCTTCAATTCTCCTATCTCTCTTGCTATCTGAAGCGATATGTTTCCAGGAATTACCCTTAGCCCTGAAGGATGTATATAAGCAGCATCTGTGATATGCTTTCTTCCTTCAAGCACATCATGCAAGGTATGTTCCAGTTTTGGAGTGCCTAAGTGTATGCTCACATTAGGTTTGGATGTATTAGCATCAAGCACCACCACATCCTTGCCAAAGTTCGCAAGTGCTGTGCCCAGGTTTATTGCTGTAGTGGTTCTGCCTACCCCTCCCTTAGCTGAGCCTATAGCAACAAATCTTGTCATATCTCACCTTTTATGACTTTGTTCACATGATCATAATACTCTTTTATTCTCTTATAATAATCAGTTATATTATCTATATTGATTTCCATCTTCTCTTCGCCAACCTGCACAGTCATTGTGACATGCCTCCTGAACTCTTTGGCTCTGTCAAAAGGAGCTCGGTTTATCTTCCTAAGCAGGATATAGAAATCAGCTATCTCCTTGATCTTGTCATCCTGATAATTCTCCTTTACTTTGTTTGATTTGGCAATAGGCTGCTCTGGCAAAGAGTCTATCTTTCCTTCTGCTTCCATCTTCTTTAGAAGAGAGTTAAGCATGAATTCAACTGAAGCAATCATCCTCTCAAGTATGCTCTTGAAGATGTCACATGTCCTTGTATATTTAAGGCTGACATATATCAGATGATCAACTCTCTTTAGTTCTTCTTGCGCTTTTTCAAGGTTATCTTTCATTTTCAGAAATCCTCATTCTGCTTTATTATTGCATTCATATCATTTATTATCTGTTTTGACTTTGCGACATACTTCTTTAGGTCATCCGGGGTCAATATTTTCATCTGGTAATCATCAGAACACATGACAAACACGCCTTTTCTTGAGAACTCCATTGAGCTCTTCTTATGTGATACTATCATGCTCTTGATATCCCCTATGAATGAGATTGCTTCCTTGTCTATCTTATATTTTTCGACAAGCCTCATCTTGAACATATTGAATTTGGACTCAAAATTCTCGCTGAATGGAGGTATCCTCTTATGCAGCCTCTCAAAATGCAGAAGGGCAGTCATGGAATTGGTCAATGACAGGAATATGTTCTCCAGAACTGTAAGCAGGAGCTTTGGGTCATTTACCATAGGATATGTCTGTGTGAGCATATGGTCAGCTATCTTTATATTCTTTATAGCCTTATCTCTAACCTCCTGGTATTTCTCCATGAGAACACATATGGGGATTATGTATTTAAACCTTTTGCTTTAAAAAGCCCTATTAGGGCTTTATAACTCTATTTGCTGTTATATTTGCCTTTCTTCCTTATTATCTTGAGTGTAAGGACCCTGTTATTGGCCATATTATCCACGATCAGGTCAAATCCGCTGAACCATATCTTATCCCCTGATTTTGGTATTCTTCCAAGCTTTTCCAGCACAAAAGCGCCCAATGTCCTTTTGAGGTTCTTATGGAAACCAAGTTTCAGGGCATCATTCAGCTTATTAAGCGTTGTCTCTGCATCTACAATTGCTGTTTTGTTATCCACTATCCTGATCATCTCCTTCCTTATTTCATTCTCATCATATATCTCTCCGACAATCTCCTCAAGGATGTCCTCAAGAGTCACAATTCCAAGGAAGCCTCCATGTTCATCAACAACTATTGCCATATGCTGCTTCTTTTTCTGGAATTCTCTTAGCAGCTCATCAATCTTCTTTTTCTTAGGCACAAACATAACCTGCTTGATGAGATCCTTGATTGTGACTTTTGTATTCAGCTTGTCTATATTATGAAGTAGGTCCTTGATATAGAGTATGCCAATGATATCATCAACCTTGTCCTGAAACACAGGAACTCTTGTGAATTTGTTCTTCTTAAGAAATATCATGAGGTTGCTGAAGCTGGTGTCAGCAGAAAGCCTTACAACATCTGTTCTTGGCACCATTATCTCTCTGACCTCTATATCATCGAACTCAAATATCTTATGGATCATGTCCTTTTCTTCTTTTCCTATACCGCCTGCTTCATGGCTTATGTTAACTATACTTCTAAGCTCTTCCTCGCTTATCTTCCTCTTGCCAAACTCTCTGTTTCCAGAGATCTTTGTGACTGTTTTTATGAATTTATCAAGAAAGAATGTAATCGGCATGAAGATGGTTTGCATAACCAGGACAGGTTTTGATACTGTCAGGGCTATGTTTTCTGCATAGATTGTGGCAAATGCCTTTGGTGTTATCTCTCCAAATATCAGTATCAAAAGGGTCATGACTCCTACTGCAATACCTGCTCCTTTGCTTCCAAACATATCAATTGCCATCACAGTAGCTATGGCTGATGCTGCGATATTCACGAGGTTATTTCCTATAAGTATTGTTATGAGAAGCCTGTGAGGATTAGACTTGAGTTTCATGAGCGTGTCTGCCCCTCTTACTTTCTTTTCTGCTAAATGTCTAGCCCTCATATTGCTTATAGAGAAGAAAGCAATCTCTATTCCTGAGAAGAATCCTGATAACAAGATGAGAACAACCAGTATTATTATTTCAACAGCAGCCATCTTCATTCTTTAAGCTTCAATATCGCAGCAGCAATGTCTCCTTTTGAATCCTTGAGAGCCTCTTCTGCTTTGTCTTCAGAAACATCAGCCTGCTCTACGACTGTCTTTATATCATCTTCACTTATTTCTGGTTCAGATGATATCTGTCTCTCATGGATATTTCCCACAACCTGGAATGTCTCCTGGCCCATCATATTGACCTTGCTCACTGAAGGCTCTGTTATGATTATTTCCTTGTCTTTTGACCTGATTATGACTTCGTCAGCTTCAATCTCTACCTGCTGGATGCCCATCTTTTTCATTGCCTGGCGCATCATCCTTGGATTCATTCCTGGAATCATATTATCACATCAAGATATCAATAACCTAGCCAAGCTTTGCCCTGCCAGCGCAGAATTAACACTATTATGACTATTACTGCTATCATTATTATCACATGGCCTGGCTTGAGTGTTATCTTGGACTTGTATTCATCAAAATACCTTACCAGGCCGCCCATTCCAGAAGGCATCTGGACTTTGTCTTTTGCCATATGAGCTTAGAATAAGGGGTTTATATTTAAATGTTTGGTCGCTTCTCTATGCCAGAAATACCTCAAAATATCTCTAAAGAATGTGTAGGGTCAGAATAAGCCGCCTTCTGTCAGGCCCAAACAGAGCAGTCCAATCCTAAGATCGCTGTCCTGCGATAGCCTGTCTTGACATTCTACTATGCGTCATAATGACTTGCACAAGCCGGGGCTCGCCGTTTCATCCTTTCCTGACAACAAACTCTGCTGGTTAACTTGGCCCTGTCGCCAGGACTTTCGCAAGCATCATTGCGTTTATCAGGTGGTATCGTTTCTGAGCGGTTGCCTCCCATTTCTGGGACTCATGCACTGAAGCAAGCCTCAATGCAGAAGCAGCCGATTTTAGTGGGCGGACTTTCCTCAGCAAATCTGTCTGCAAGCAGCCAGATTTACCGCCAGTCAAGCTCTGACCCTACAATATATAAGAATAAATAGGGGTTTATAAATATTGCTTTTAGGCTTTTTATCCCAATTAACTCAATTAATGTGCTTGAAAATTGTATATCTGGTATTAATTTTTCCTAGCCTCGCCTGGTTGGGCTGAAAATTAGATACATACGAGGTGAGGTTTCTTGTCCTTTAGAGCAATTTTTTATGGGACTGACTGCCTCACTCCGCCACTTCAAGCTGCAGCATAGTCAGGCGGAGCTAGGATCAGTATGCACCCTAAGATATTTCATCAAGTGCGAATAATCATTCAGGTAAATCTATATTATCTATAATTCTTTTAGGAATATATTCAGTAATCTCAAAATCTATCTTTCAAACAACAGAACATCCATCTCTTTCTTGCCCTGCATGATCCTTAGCTCTTTCTTCAGCTTGAAACCATAATCTGATCCATGCTTCTTCAGCAGTTCTTTTGTGCTCTCTGATTCTGAAGCAAGAAGCATTGTCCCATTTTTCTTGAGCACAAACTCTGCCTGATGGAATAACTCCTTGAGTATTTTCTCTGCATTTTTTTTGTTCCTCTCTGTTATTTGCACAGGATGTGTGACTATCTTGTCAACTGTATTCTTGTCTATCTTTGTGTCAAGCCATTCTATGTCAGCCCGTGTCACATTGATCATCTTGTTTATTCCTGCTATCTTTGCGTTCTTCTGGCTTGCTTTCACATAACCCAGCATTGCATCATATCCATATATCTTGAGCTTCTCTTTCTTGTCACTCTTCTTGTCTATCTTCTCAAATATATCATCAAAATCAATGCCCTTAAAGCACGCAAACTTGAGGAAAGAGAACTTATCCTTGTTGAAATAATTGACTGAGAAGCCTGTTGCGAATAGGGCAGCTTCTATAGGTATTGTGCCTGATCCGCTGAATGGGTCCAGAAGCAGATCCTTGTTCTTGTAATCAGCCATCCTTAGTAGAGCATATCCTACAATAGCTTTCAATGATTCTCTGTAATTGAATATCCTGTACTGCCTCTTGCTGAGGTCAAATCCTGCAAAATCAATCCCAATATAGCACTCATTACTGTATATATAGACATATATTATAACGTCCGGGTCATTAAGGTTGACTTTCCCTTCAATCTGGTCTCCGCATCCTTCTTCAATTTCCTGGCTCACAAAATTATGATCTCCTATATGCATGCATTTCACTTTGAATGTGGCATCTTTCAGGAATTCAGAGAAATCAGTCTTCTTGACCTCTTTATAGATATCCTCTATTTTCTTGAAACTGATGTGTGCCTTGAGAAGCAGTATCTTAGTCACAGACTGGGCTTTGTAGCATAGAATGCAGAGGTCAATTAGTTTCTTTGGCTCAAAGAACACAACAGAATCCTTTATTGATGTCTTCTTTGGACTGATAAGCTCTTTTATCTCTTTCTCGCATACCTGCTCAATTCCTGGATTGGTTATTGCTATTGCCTGCATGCGCATAACAAGAATACAGCACTATATAAATTTAGTTACTCAGGGTTTACAGTGCGTTCATGCCTGGCTTTTGAGTAATCATGGCTAAGATCCTCTTCATCCAGATTAGTTTTCAGGCAATTCAGTATGTGGTCACGCAGAATAATGTTTTTTCCTGAGATATCTTCCCCCCATAACTTTCTGATACAGTAACCCAGCACTTCAGGCCCTTCCTGGAGCTCTCTTACATAAGCGCCTATTCCTGTCGGTTCTGCCTGATCCTCTCCTTCAAATTTTTTATCATTCATGAATCTGATGAAATGATCAGCTAGGTATTTTGCAATATCCTTTTCTTCTCCGGGTTCATATTTTATATTTGATGACACCTGTTTTATTATGTAGCACAGAGCGCCATTCAGGCATTCTTCAAGAAACTGGTTATGTTTAGGATCATTGAGATTTCCTGTTCTTTCAGCTATAGATTTATTTAATGGTGCAAAATAATCTTCAATTGAGCCGTCTTCTGCTCTGGGCGGCTGTCCGTGTCCATCTTTATTGTCTGTCATTCTAATATTCTCCAGTCTGGCACATTGCCTAAATTACCTAGTATAGAACCTCTTTTTTCCTGTGAAAATATATGCTTAAATAAATATTTTACGTTTATCTGTGCAGGCCTTGATGCACAGCATGGACAGCCGGCCTCTGATGCAGTATCATTCCTTCTCTTCTGCCTTGTTTTAGCAGCATCCTTCTCTTTCTTCTGATCTCCTTGTTTCCATAATTATACAGTGTGAATCCTAGCGCGAACATAAACAGTGATACAAGGAAAGTCTCTCTTGCTATATACCATGAGAATGCGAATAGCTTTAATATGTTCTCTCCGTAAAGGCTCTGAGCTACAGCCTCAATAGCAAATATTCTTATCAGGGCATAATATATAAGGCTGAACCATCCTACAAACACAAGTATCTTTCCGAAAAGATGCAGGGCTATCGGCTTTCTTCCTAGGGACTTTGTGACATAATATATCATAGACCCAAATATCAGTGAGAAGAATCCTATGAGGAACATGAGTCCCATCATGTTCCATATCATTATGCCTGATGTGGCTTTGCTGAATGCAAGCTGTGTTGACACCAGCTGGGCGCTCACCAGGAGGTCATTGATTGAGTTGACAGTCATTATCTGCACAAATACAACAGCAACAACTCCTACCACTCCTGGAATAAGTATTATCTTGCCTATATCCTTTACGAACTCTTCTTTTGATTTCAGTGTGAGGATCTTGATTACTATCCCTACAAGGCACAGGGTCAGTCCTATGACCAAAGCCCATGTCTGGTGCTGATTTATGAAACTGAATGGGAAAGAATTGGATATTGTGTTGATCATAAGCGAGATTTCGCTCTCTGAGCTTGATAGGCCGACACGCTCTCCTATAAGCTTCATAGCATCAACCCATTTCGCCTCAAGATTGAAGTAGGTGACTCCACTCATCACAAGAAGCAGGGCTAGGCCTGCTTCAAGGAGCTCGTCAACAAGCTCTCCTCCTATGAATTCAGTTATTCCAGCTCTCTTGCCTAATCTCATCGTGAATCAGAAAATAAAGAAAGTGATTTATAAGGTTTTTGGTTGTGGTAAGGCTCACTTTACAGTGTCTGCTCCATTTGAACCATTTGCATGTCCCTTGTCCTTTTCATACTTCTTTTTATAAGCTATATTGAAGCTATTGAGGCTTGGACTGTCAAGGACAATCTCTGCTATCAAGGGCGCAAAATCATGGTATCCTATCCTGCAGAGGTATCTTATTCCATCTGCTGCTCCATGCGGCTCTGTCGCATCGCTTGGATCACGGTTGTCCTGCAGGTCGCTCTCTAGGACATAATTAGCATAATGCATAAGAGCTTCTCCCAGGTCAGTTGTGACTGCAAGCACATCAAGCTTGCCATCTCCTGTGGCATATGTCACTGCATTTGTGTTTGGATTCATTCCATAAGCTATCTTTGCTTTGAGCTTTTTTGCCTGTTTGCCCACCTTATCATTCCTGAAGTGGGCATTGAATTCACCTGATGCATAGTTTGTTATTGTGTCAAGGTCATGTTCATCTTCTAGCAGGGGGTGTTTTTTGGTTCCTTTCTCAGTTATTGTATATTTTGGAGATAATGCATAAAGCATCACAAAAGGCAATGCATCATGATAATCCTGGAATGTGTATGGTTTGTAAGGAAGTGGCTGTCCTTTTTGTTCAGCATCCTTCTGATGTCTGCTTTCAGTAGGATCTAATCCGAACATGTCGAACTGTTTGACTCCATATTTCTCTTTCATCTGTGTCAAGAATGTTCCGAAGTTCCTTGTTGCCATAATAGCCAGTTTTGATGCAAGTATTGAGACATTCTTTGCTGGATGTCCATTATACAGCTCATCTGGACTTGGCATCCTCAGCTGCTGCTGGTATGCCCACCTATTTGTGCCAAACAAGTCTTCTATCATCTTTATCTCTCTGTCAAACAATGAATCTGGCATAAATCCGTCTCCAAGAGCTTCTGCTGTGATTGGTTCATCTTCTGGTGAAGCGCATTTCTTCTTACTCATCATCTCATCGCCCTGCTGCGGAGTGAATTTTGCTTTGAACTTCTCTATTCCTTCAGCTACTCTTTTTGATATCTCCTCTTCCTTCTCTATGATCTCTTTTGCGAGAGTGTCAAAATTCTCGCTCCAAGCATAAACATAACGGGCTGTGCTCTCATCCCAGTTCTCTATTCCCCAGAGCTCAACTCCCCCTATGGTTCTTCCGTCCTTTGTGCTAAGATAGAAGTTGCCCAGTGTTCCATTGATGCCTCCTAGAATCTCAAGATTTACTCCTTGCATAAAATATGGCATCTTGCTACCAAAGTTCATTGTGTAGTCCGGGTTCTGCAGCTTGAAGTCTCCAATCTCATTGATTTCTTCAGCAGTCATATCTCTGTATTGCTTGCTTTCTGAATCAAATATGCTGGTTATTCCTCCATCAACCTTGCTCAATCCACTTGAGACAAGATTAAGGCTGGCATACTTTGGTTTAACATACTGTAAAAGAATGTCAAAAGCTCTGTGGATCTTGTCATTGTCAGATATTGGAGTATTATCCTGATTGATCTCATCTCTTATACTATCAAAAGCCTTGTATACATTGAGCTCAAGAGAATCAGTATCTGTGTCACGGAATGATCTCCAGCGTTTGTTATGATCAGGTACTCTAAGTTCTTTGATATGATCAGGAATTGGTTTTTCATCTCCAAAGAACATACCTTTGAAAGGCGCTCCATTTGGGTGCATTCTTCCAGCTACTATATATTCAATTTCTTTGGGTTTATCAGTTTCGTCTGCCATTTTGCTCCTTTTGTATATATTCTGTATATGGCCCAGCATTTTGCTGTGGCTTTTAACCTATAAACTACTACTAGTATTTAAACCTTTCGCTTTTTAGCCACTGCTAAGTGGTAAATATTTGGTCAAGTATTTTCTATCAAGTTTAATATACTAAGCTTCTAAACACCTATACGCCTTGGATAACATATATGTTATGTGGAGAACAAAGGCTTTTTAGGCTGATACAAGCCCAGATAAGCCTCAGAATTGTTCATAATAGTTCTTTTATATATAAAAAACATTAAGAATCACTCTTTGACCACTTTAGCTGCTGATATGACCCGGTCTCCTTCCTCAAGCCTCATAAGCCTTACTCCCTGCGTATTTCTGCCTATTATTGAGATTCCTGAGACTCCCATCCTTATTATAATACCATTCCTGCTTATCATCATGACTTCATCTTCCTCTTCAACAGACTTTATAGCTACAACCTTGCCGTTCCTGTCACTGCATTGGATGTTTATCACTCCAACACCGCCTCTGCCTATCCTTCTGTAATCATCTATCTTGGTCCTCTTGCCATATCCATTCTCTGTGACTGTGAAGACTGTCTTGGCATCATCTGCTATTATCATGCCAACAACCTCATCCTCTTCCTTGAGCATTATTCCTCTCACTCCTTTTGATGTCCTTCCTATCGGCCTTGCATCTTTCTCATGGAACTTTATTGCCATGCCCTCTTTTGTCGCCAGCATTATCTGCTTGTCCCCATCAGTGAGCTCTGCATTGACAAGATTATCACCCTCTTCAAGAGTTATCCCTATTATGCCAGACTGCCTTGGTCTTGAGTAAGCCATTAGATTTGTCTTTTTTACCAGCCCTTTCTGGGTAGCCAGCACAAGGTAATGCTTGTCATCGAATTCCTTGACCCTCACAAATGCAGCTATCTTCTCATCCTTGCCCAAGCCTACAAGGTTCACGACAGCTGTTCCTTTTGCCTGTCTTGATGCTTCTGGTATCCTGAAAACTTTAAGCCAGTGGATATTTCCTTTGTTAGTGAAAAATAATATATACGAATGTGATGAAGCAACAAAAAGGTGTTCGATGAAGTCTTCTTCTCTTGTTCCAGCGCCGATTATGCCTCTGCCTCCTCTCTGCTGGGCTCTGTAAGTGTCTGAGGGTATCCTCTTGATGTATCCAGCATGGCTTATTGTCACAACAACATTCTCTTCTTTTATCAGGTCCTCAATCAGAAGGTCGTCTTCTGCAATCAGCTCAATCTGGGTTCTTCTCTCATCACCATA
>JAHJCS010000023.1 GCA_018812465.1 Nanobdellota archaeon
CCTGATGTGCTGAATGAAATGATCTCCAGACTAAGAGCGCTGAAAGATAAATATGAGTTCATAGGCAATGTCTGCATTGACCTCACATATAAACCAATTGGCGGAACTGAGATAAATTAATTCTGAAATCTCTTTAATACCCAAAAACCACAACATTTATATATAACAACCATTACTATTCAATTACTATGGTAATGGACACATTGCAGATAAGGCTTGGGCATGGTTTGGTAGAGTTCATAGATGCTCAGATAAAGAAAGGAATATACTCCAGCAGGTCTGACTATCTCAGGGATATTGTGAGGAAACAGATGGCCTTGAGTAACCTGAATAAAATGGTTGGTATAATTCCCAACACAGGAGATTCTGTGAAAGAAGTAAGAGAGATAAGGAAAAAGCTGTCTAAAGAGAAGTTTGATCTAGATGAAATAAATAATTTATGATTTATCTCTAAGGGGTTCTTGCATCAACACCATTCTCTTTTGCTATTTCAATCAGTTGTTTATCTCTTGTTATCAGCATAAGATCTAATCTCTTTGATACTGCTAGATGAAGGAGATCATAAAAACTAATTTCAAAATCATATCTTGATTCTAATCTCCTAACAAAATTCTTATCTTCCTGTAGGATATCAACTTTACTAAATTTATATATTTTTTCAATCAAGTATCTTGCTTTTTTATACTCTTCTGGATTTAATTTTAGCTGCAATTCTCTTAAAACAATACCTGAATAGAATATATTATCTTGTTTTGATTTGATAACTCTTCTAATAAAATCTTCTGCAATCTTCCAGTAAGGATTTCCTTTTGAAGCATCGCCTTCTTTCTTGAAGAGATTCAGCCATATGCAGGTATCTAGATAATAAGATCCATTATCCATGAGCTGGATCAAACCCCAAACTCTTCTCGTTTAAGGTCTTCGATGATATAGAACTCCTTCTTTATCTTTGCCCCCATATCCTGCAGAGCGTCTGCGAAGTCAGCCATATCTTTCATGCACTTGAATATAGCTTCTATAAAATAAGATTTATCATCAATCCGGTAAATGCTGTTTATGTTCTCATGCCCAGATAGCATGTCAAGAACATCAGAATCAGCATCAATGACAAAAGAAGTGCGGGTGCCATGGCCCAACATCCTGTAATCAATCAGAGAGACATATCTTAGGCCAAGCTCTTTCTCCACTTTTTTTATCATGCAAGAGACAGTTGAGACAGGCAGTTCCAGGCTGCGGGCAATGTCTGCTTTCTTAACCCTGCAATCTTTCCTTAGAATATTCAACAGCATCTGCTTTTTGGGGTCATTCATGTAATATTATTAGGACACAAGTCTTTTTAAGCTTTGCTGTCAGAAAATAGAAAGTTTTCCGGAGATTTCGTAAATTTTAAACCTTTCTTTTTTGGGATATGTTTTGAAATATATAAGATAATCTCAAACAGCCTTTTAAGCGATTTATAGCCTCTAAAACAAAAAACTTTTTAAATAATTACTATATAAAAGTACTTAAATGGCAAAGAGATGCATAATTTGTGGTGAGGAAGCTGGATTATGTATAAAAGGCTCTTCTGAATCTTATTGTGACCAATGCGCTCAGGAGCATTTCTCTGATGTTAGCCTTCTTGTCAAAGTAGAGGAAGAAGCACAGACAATAAGGGACCTGATAGGCAAGAGAAGATCAGACCCAGAAGAAGACCAATAAACACATTCTGAGAGGCTTTATAATCATTAAGTTTATAAATTCTTGATATTTCTGTATGATTATGGATATAAACTCGACAATACCCGGAGCTTTAGTGCCTTTTGTGAGCACAATGGAAGTCCTGATGAAGACAGTCAGTGTCTTTGTAGGGGGCATATTCGGACTGTATATAGTGTTGTTTCTCTTCAGAATTTATACTTACAAGCGCAACAGAGCATTCTTCAAGAAGATGAGAAAAGAGATGAGTGAAATGCATAAATCCATTGAGAGGATTGAGAAGAAGGTTGATTCGATGAAGAGAAAGAGCTCTGGTGCTAATTCTGCAGAAAAGAAAGGCAAGTGAATATGGATATAAAGAAAGAGATTGTCAGGATACTGAAGAAGCAAGTGAAGATTGATGAGTCTTTGCTGGAAGTGCCTCCACAGCCTGAACTGGGTGATTATTCTCTTCCATGTTTTAGTCTTTCAAAACAGCTGAAGAAAAGCCCAGCTGATATAGCCCAGGACCTTGTCAGGAAGATAGACCTAAAGCAGCCAATAGTCAAGATAGAAGTCAAAGGATCTTATCTTAATTTCTTTGTCAATAAGCAGATTATGGCAGCATCTGTGCTCCCAGAGATCTCAAAAAACAAGAGCAAGTTCGGTATGACCCATAAGAAGAAAGAGACAGTGATGATAGAGTTCCCTTCACCAAACACAAACAAGCCATTGCATCTCGGCCATATAAGGAATATTGTGATAGGAGATTCAATGGCCAATATATTCAAGTTCCTTGGTGACAAGGTCATCAGGGCAAACCTCAACAATGACAGAGGAGTGCATATCTGTAAGTCAATGCTCGCTTATCAGAGATGGGGCAACGGGAAAAAGCCTTTTGAGGTCAAGAAGAAACCTGACCATTTTGTCGGAGATTTCTATGTGAAGTTCAGCCAGGAAGCAAAGGATAAGCCAGATATGGAAGAAGAAGCAAAAGAGATGCTTCAGAGATGGGAGAAGAAAGACAAGAAGGTCAGGGAATTATGGAAGCTCATGAATGCCTGGGCCTATGAAGGTTTTGAGGAGACATATGATGCTTTAGGAGTCAGTTTTGACAAGTATTATTATGAGAGCAATTTCTATGACAAAGGAAAAGAGATAGTCCTTAAAGGACTGAAGAAAGGATTGTTCAAGAAAGGCGAAGGCCAGTCAGTCATTGCAGAGCTTGGCAATCACAAGCTTCCTGACAAAGTTCTGCTGAGAGAGGATGGAACATCAATATACATCACTCAGGACCTGTATCTTGCGACCAAGAAATTCACAGATTACAAGCTTGACAAATCAATACATGTTGTGGCTAATGAGCAGAACACTCATTTCATGCAGCTCTTCAGGATTCTTGGGATCTTAGGATATAAATGGGCAGGAAAGAATATCCATCTGAGCTATGGCATGGTCTACCTTCCTAATGGAAGGATGAAGTCAAGGGAAGGCACTTTTGTTGATGCAGATGATCTGATCAAAGAGATGGAGAATGTAGCTGAGAAAGAGATACTCAAGAGGGATCCAAAGATAAGCAAGGCAGAGTTGAAGAAAAGAGCAGAGATTATAGGCCTTGGTGCCCTGAAGTTCTATTTCGCAAAGATAGATGCTGTCAGGGATATGACCTATGATCCAGAGGAGTCAATCTCATTTGAAGGAGAGACA
>JAHJCS010000024.1 GCA_018812465.1 Nanobdellota archaeon
GAGATGATTGAGGAGCTTGAAGATGGAACAATCACAGCATACAAGCAGGGCAAGTTCATTGACCTTTGCAGAGGGCCTCATCTTCCTAACACTGGAATGATCGGTTCATTCAAGCTGACAAAGCTTGCAGGAGCATACTGGAGAGGCGATGCAAAGAACAAGCAGCTCCAGAGGATATATGGAATATCTTTTTTCACAAAAAAAGAATTAGAGCAGTACTCTACTTTGATGGAAGAGGCTGCAAAGAGGGATCATAGGAAGATAGGCCGTGATATGGATCTCTTCAGCTTCCATGAAGAGGCTCCTGGAATGCCGTTCTGGCATCCAAAAGGAAACATAATATACAATGAGCTTGTCAGTCTTGTGAGAGAAGAGAACATGGCAAGAGGATATAATGAGATAAGGACACCTACTCTTCTGAACTCATCTTTATGGAAAACATCAGGGCACTGGGATAATTTCAAGAACAATATGTATTTTACTAAGGTAGATGAGCAGGATTATGCAGTCAAGCCAATGAACTGCCCAGGAGGCATCCTTGTCTACAAATCAAGGCTTCATTCTTACAGGGAGCTTCCTTTGAGGAACGCAGAATTTGGATATGTGCATAGGCATGAGCTTTCAGGAGTGCTATCCGGACTATTCAGAGTGAGAGCATTCACTCAGGATGATGCACATGTGTTCTGCACAGAGGACCAGGTTGAGAAAGAGATAATGGACATGGTTGATTATGCCCTGAAGATATATTCCCTATTTAATTTCAAGGAGATCATAATATTCATCGCGACAAAACCTGAGAAATCAATAGGCAGTGATGATGTATGGGAGATCGCAACTAATGCACTGAAGAATGCCCTTAAGAACATGAAGAAGGATTTCAGGATAAAAGAGGGAGAGGGTGCATTTTATGGGCCAAAGATAGAGTTCAATATGAAGGATGCAATCGGCAGGAACTGGCAGTGCGGAACAATACAGGTTGATCTCTCAATGCCTGCAAGATTTGATGCGACTTATGAGGCAAAAGACGGCACAAAAAAGACACCTATCATGGTGCACAGAGCAATACTCGGTTCAATGGAGAGATTCATGGGCATGGTCATAGAGAACTGCGCAGGCAAGTTCCCATTATGGATAAGCCCAGTCCAGGCAATCATACTTCCTATTGCAGACAGGCATCATGCTTATGCTGAGGAAGTCAGGAAGAAGCTGTCTGATGCAGGAGTAAGGGTTGAGGTTGATGTAAGGGCTGAATCAACGTCCAAGAAAGTGCTGAATGCACAGCAGCAACAGGTGAACTATATCCTTGTTGTCGGAGACAATGAAGAGAAGGCTGGAACAGTCAATGTCAGGACAAGGGACAACCAAGTGCACGGCGAGAAGAAGGTTGATGATTTCATAAAAAATATAAATAATGAGATAATCCTAAGGAAATAAAGCTTTTGAATTTGTTTATCAAGGGTGGTCAATATAATAAATATCTATGCAGTATACACAGAAGCGTATAACACCTTGTTGAATACAACCAACAAGTATGTTACATCACTTGCCATACTCATATCATTCTATATATTCTACAAGTTCTTCCTGGTTATCATAAAACGGATAGTTCTTAAGGTAACCCATAAGACCAAGACAGACATTGATGACCAGCTTGTTGAGAAGACAGAAGGCCCTTTATCTTATATCCTTTTCATGGTCGGCATCAAGATAGCTCTTATTCCATTCGAGCTCTCAGGGAGTCTAGGGCTTTACATAAATAAACTAGCAAATTCAATACTTATACTTCTCATCGGTCTATTTTTGATCAGGCTTGCAGGTGTGATGATAAGGCAGTTTGGAGCCAGATGGGCGCATAAGACTAAATCAACTCTTGATGATTCTTTGATACCTATCTTTGATAACTTCTCTACAATTGTGATATTCATCTTTGTAGTGCTTTTTGTCCTTCAGTCATGGGATGTCAATATCACAAGCTTTCTGGCAGGAGTGGGTCTTGCAGGATTGGCGATAGGCCTGGCTCTTAAGGACAGCCTCGCA
>JAHJCS010000025.1 GCA_018812465.1 Nanobdellota archaeon
CTTTGTTCTATTGCCTGGGATTATATAGGATATTCGAGAATATATATCTTTTAGATATATTATATAGATGGTATATACTCTAAAACAACCAAAATCTATTTAAATAGGCAAAAAAACATACAAATAATGCCAGAGAAAAAGAAAATCCTGCTGGATACCAATTTTATGATGATTCCAGCCCAGTTTGGCCTTGATATCCTCACAGAGCTTAAAAAAGCCTGTGATTTCAGTTATGAGCTGTTATTATTTGATAAAACCCTTGACGAGCTCCAAAAAATAATAAAAACACAGAAAGGAGCCAATAAAGAAGCAGCTATCCTGGCTTCATCAATGATTCAGTCAATGATAAACAACAACAAACTTAATATAATACCAGCAAAAACAACATATATTGACCAGGAAATCCTGGATTTTGCAGACAAAAACACTATTGTGGCCACACAAGACCTTGATCTGAGGAGAAAACTCAGGAAAAAGGGCATTAAGACCATGATGATGAGGCAGAATAAATACCTTATAATAGAGGGGTAAAATGTTTTATAAAATAGAACTAAGCGACCATATAAGGGTTCCTCCAAAGATATTCAATCTTGACCCTAAGGATGCAGTCATCCAGAGGATCAAGAAGAAATACGAGGGATTCATCTCAAAAGAGCTTGGCATTGTGATTGATGTCGCAGACATAAAAAACATTGAAGAAGGCACAATAATCACAGGCGACGGAGCAGCATACTACAGCACTACTTTCGAGCTTTTCACATTCAAGCCAGAGATGCAGGAAGTTGTCCTCGGCAATGTGAGAGACATAGCTGATTTCGGAGTCTTCATGAACTTGGGTCCTATGGAAGGAATGATCCATATCAGCCAGACAATGGATGATTTTGTGAGCTTCAGCAAAGAGAAGGTTCTCACAGGAAAGGAGTCCAAGAGGGTACTGAGAGTCTCAGACAAGTGCAAAGCAAGGATAATTGCAGTGAGTTTCAAGGATGTAATGAATCCAAAGCTTGGCCTGACAATGAGGCAGGAGTCCCTAGGCAGGCTTGACTGGATAACTGATGACAAGGAAGGCAAAGAAGTCAAGAAATCAGAGCCTAAGAAAGGCAAAGAGGATAAAAAATGAAAAAGAAAGTTTGCAAGAGATGCAGAATATTTTATGATACCAGTGAATGCCCCATCTGCAAAAGTTCTGTAACAGCAGCAGTTTGGAGAGGAAGACTCTTCATAGCTGACAAGGATAATTCTGAGATAGCAAAGAGAGTTGGACTGGAACATAATGGAGAATACGCAATAAAAGTGAGATGAAGTGATATAAAATGACTCTAGACATAAAGAAACAAAGAGAAACACCCCTTCTGTCAAGGAACAGGGTCACATGTATGGTGGAATATCAGGGAGCAACTCCCTCAAGACTTGAGTTCAGGAAGATGGTCGCAGCACAGCTAAAAGCTCCTGAAGACCTTATCATAATAAAACATATCTACTCAAGATTTGGGCAGACCCAAGCAAAGGTCATTGTCCATGTGTACAAGGACAAGAAAGATATGGAAAAGATTGAAGAGCCTTATCTTCTCAAGAAGCATCAGAAGAAAGCATCAGGAAAAGAAGAGAAGCCAGCTGAGGCAGAAGCTCCTGCTGAATAAATCAAAGAGTGATAAACATGGGATCATCAAAAGGAAAAAAGCATCTGAACAAAGTGTATAAAGCTTACAAAGTAGAAGGCAGCTCTGTCTCAAGACTCAGAAAATCCTGCCCAAAATGCGGAACAGGAGTATTCCTGGCCCAGCATAAGGACAGGGTGACATGCGGAAAGTGCAAGTATACTGAGTTCATGAAGAGAGAAGCGAAGAAATAGAATTATCTGTTTTTATGTTTTATTTTCATATCTGATCTTACTTATCTATGAACTTATAGACCCGGTATTTAATTCTTAGTTCAGTCTGATTATCTAAATTTGTTAATACCTCGGCAGCAACAACAATGGATTCGTACACGGTCAAAACCTTCGGCTTTGCCCTGGTAAAAATGCCGGAGGCATTTTTAGCATCCAGAAAATCTGCTATACTTGCAGATTTTCAGGATATTCTTAAAGGAAAAACCAGAACTTCGTAACTGATTTTCCCTCTGCACTCAGTACTCATCCTTGTTGCTGCCGACTGAAAACTTTAAGGCAACAACAATGGCGCAGACGCGACTGGGGATGCGCCATCCGGGCTGTCGCGTAGGACATGCGAACATAGTGAGCATGGCCGTCTGCCGCCATTATTGTTGTTGCCGTTTTCTGCATAAACTAACTTCTGTCAGCTGCCATAATCATCACCAACAAAACAAGAAATAACCTTTATTATCTTACAATTCAGAATAAACTAATCAATCCATGCCCTGCATGGCAATAATATCCTCAGTAGTGAGCTTCTCTCCTCTCTTCATCTTCTCCTCAACCATCTTCTGCTTCTCTGAAAGCCTCATCTTATTGCTGACATCCTTGTCTTTCCTGATGCCATCCTTTACCTCTCCAACCATGACTCTGATCTTGTTCATCTCGATGAGCTTCTCCTGCAGCTTGTCATTCACTTCCTGGAA
>JAHJCS010000026.1 GCA_018812465.1 Nanobdellota archaeon
ATATATCATATAATGGGTATATGCTTATCCGTGATTTTAGGGGGTGTACTAATGGAATCAAGGAAGATAATATCATTCGGAAATTCTTCATATGTTGTATCTCTGCCTAAAGACTGGGTCAAAGAGAACAAGCTCAAGAAAGGGGATACCATCCATATTGATGAGAAAAGCGATGAATTGACCCTCTATCCTGGGAATACTGGAGAGAAAAGGATAGAGCCAAAGACCATAATCATAGAAAGCGAAAATAAGGACCATAAGATGATCCAGACAGAGATAATCTCTGCATACCTCAACAATTATGATGTGATTGAGGTGAAAGGCAAGCTGACAAAAGACAAGGCAGTCCAGGTCAAGGCAATTCTCAGGAACCTGAGCGGAATAGAGATAATCAAGCAGGATGCTACCAAGATCGTTGCAAAAGACCTTCTGAACATCAATGAGATTTCAATAGAGACCATGATAAGGAGAATGGACAATATTGTCAGGTCAATGCTCCTGGACTCCATCAAAAGCATCCATGAGGACCTCTATGAGGAGATCTATGAGAGAGACCAGGATGTCAACAGGCTTGTGTTCCTGGCATACAGGGTTCTAAGAGCAGCTATAATCGATTCTAAGATAGCCAAGAACATGCAGAAAGCCAATATCGAGCTGCTTTTCAGCCAGGTGCTTATAGAGAAGCTTGAGAAAGTGGCTGACAAGACAAAGAGAGTGGCAAGGTTCCTGAAGCAGTCCAACCTGACTGATGCAGAGAAGAAAGAGCTAGAAGAGATATACATACAGATAAAAGACTGCTTCTTTGAGGTTATGAAAGCATACTACAAAAAAGACCTTGATCTCGCATTCAAGATAGAGAATGCAGGCACAGAAAGGATAAACAAACTAAATGAGTTCATCAAGGAAAGGCAGAATGCTCCTGCCCATATTGTGGTAGAGCAGATGAAATCAATGGTGATCTCAATAAAGAACATCGCAAGAGCAGTCATAGGCATGGAGAAGAATGTGTGGTGAATCTAGGTTTATCAGAAAAAGCAGAATCAGAAAAGCTCAGTCCCTGAATATAATATCATCTTTTCCTGGACCAGTTCCTATCATTGTGACAGTAAGTCCTGAATATTTCTCAATAGCTTCTATGAACTGCCTGGCTCCTCTTGGAAGATCCTCAAACTCATGGATATGTCTTATGTTACCTTCCCACCCTTCGAGAGTAATATACTGAGGCTTAACTCTTCTCAGCTCAATCTCTTCAACAGGCATATATTCTATATCTTTATTGCCTATCCTGTAACCAGTGCAAATCCTGACCTCTTTCATTCCTGAGAGTATATCCAGCTTTGTGACTGCAAGCTCAGTTATTCCATTGACTCTTCTTGCATGATTCAGCGCATGCATATCAGGCCAGCCTATTCTTCTTGGTCTTCCGTCCTGAGCGTACTCATGACCTTGGACTCTCAGAGCAATTCCTAGATTATACTCTTTGCCAGAATTCATCAGTTTTGAAGCATCGTTCATCTCTATCTCAAATTCCTCAATATCACCTGCTGTCAAACAGTATTCTTCTGACTTAACGCCACCTATCTCAGTAGGGAAAGGACCTGGGCCAGCTCTTGTAGGATATGCTTTCACTACACCTACAATCTTATGCACATAGCTGGGTCCAAAGCCAGCTCCAGAGCATATGCCTCCTGCACATGTCTCTATTGGTGTGACATAAGGATATGTGCCATGATCTGCACTCAGCCCGGTACCAAGAGCGCCTTCAAACAGTATAGGTTTTTCATTCTTCTTGAGGTCATCAAGAATAAGAGAAATATCTCCGACAAAACTCTTAATCTTGCCGAACATCTTAAGATAATCAGCAGTAATCTGTTTTGGATCCCCTACAAAAGAGGGATTTGACTCAAATATGCTAGATATCCTGGTTTCAAGTTCTTCAGGAAAACAGAATAGGCTTAACCTTATCCCTTTCCTCTTGAACTTATCTATATAACATGAATCCAAAGGATTTAGGGTAGGATCTAGATTATTCACATCATCAGGCAGATGATAAGGCATGATCACATGAGCTCTGTTAGAGATGAAAAGCCGGCCGTCAAGCTTTCTCTCAGCATCTATCTTTTGAATTTCATCAACCAGGCTTGGCAGATCAATAATCATTCCATTGCCAAGAATATACTTAAGATTATCTTTTTCAATAACATTCCTGTTAAATCTCATGTCTACACTGTCGCTGCTTGCTCTTACAACAGCAGAAAAGAAATTATTTTCTACCAGAGTTGTGACTAGCTTGCCTATGCCTTCATCTCCCCAATATGTTCCTACGGCAAAAGTATTTGGCATTAGCTACCCCACCCTTTAGTTTTATATTGTGTCTGGCGAAGACCTATATCTTCCATAAGCCAGGCTTCTGTAGCTCTTATTATATCATGGTCAGAGCCTTCTTGGACAGATGCCATTGAACCTGGTCTGACCCTAGCCTTGGAGACAAACTCAAACATATTGAGAGCTCCAAGATAATCAACCATAGTCTTCCTGAGTTTCTTCATGGAATCCTCAACACCCTCCTTAACAGGACCAACAAGCGGAACATATCCATCGACTCCCTGGACAACAAAGTCCTTGTTTGTCTGGCCATATCTTGCCCAGTTCTTTGCTCTCAATGAACCTTCACCCCAGTAAGGTTTATGTCTCACTCCGCGAATCTTCACAGTCTCCCAGGGATTCTCTTCGAATCTTGCGAAATACCTTCCCATCATGACTGCATCAGCACCAAGTGCCAAAGCTATTATAATATCATGGTCATACACAATGCCTCCATCTGATATTATTGGAATATAAGTCTTTGTGTTCTCAAAATATTCATATCTTGCAGCAGCAACATCTCTCACAGCAGATCCTTGACCTACACCTACAGCCTGCTGTTCTCGGGTTATGCATATAGCTCCCCCTCCAATTCCTACTTTGATGAAATCAGCTCCTGCTTCAGCAAGATCCCTAAAAAGGATCGCTTCAACTACATTGCCTCCTCCAAATACAAGATTAGGATATTTGTCCCTGGGAAATTCTTTTCGTGCCCACTCCAGAGCTTCTATCTGATAACCATTGACAGTTGAAGAGTCAAAACAGAATACTGTGGCCTTTGCATCAATAGCTGCCTTGATTCTGTTCTGATAATCTCTTGTATTCAGTCCTATTCCAACCTCAGGACTCATATGTGCATCTGTCAGTTCCATAGGATTGTCAGCATGCTCAATATAATCTTTCTTGAACACAAGAGAGACCAGATTGTTCTCCTTGTCAACAATAGGCAGGCAAGATTTTTTGGATATCCTCAAAAGCAGGTTAGCTCCTTTAAGGCTGAGGCCTTCAACACCATACACAAACGGAGAGTTCTTGACAATCCTCAGGATCTTTTTGTATTCAGGAGAATTCTCTTTTTTCTGCACATTATCCCAATCTTTGGCCTTTAGATGTTTATGGAGGTCTTCAGCAAGATAGTTCACTTCATCAACTGGAAGATCTGTCTTGTATGGAACAAAAGGAGTCATGACCTCTCTGAGGGATCTCTTTGGATTATCATCCGGCCAGTAATCATCTCCTGTCACTATGCCTTTCAGCTTTCTTCCATCTAAAATAGGGATTGTGGAGTAACCCTGATCTTTTTCTATGGCAAGAACCTGTTCCAGAGTCATTTCCTCAGTTGAATGGACAATACCATCAACAAACCCTGCCTTTACTTTCTTTGTCTGTGCATAAAGCTCTAAAGCATCCTCTATAGGGATGCTTGAGGGAATGAAACCTATACCTCCTTGTTTTGCTATTCCAGCAAGAAGTTCTGGTCCTGCAAGGGATTGCATCACAGCACCAATTATCGGAGCATTCAAATATCTTCTTGGAAGATCACTGTCAGGTCTGAACCTTGATAATGGAGTCTGCAGACTTACTACCTTCCTCTCAATACCTCTTGGAACCCTATGGGGATAAAGCTGAAGCTCACCCAAAGTATATGCGGGCGCTTCAATAAAATTAGGTCTTGGGTCAGGTATTTGCATAAACATCATCTTGTTTGGTCTTTAATATACTAACTAAAGAACACCTCTTTGTTAACCTCATGAGAACTTTCATAGAATCAACTCTTAATAAAAAAATATATTGATTAAGAGATCCTGGAGCCCCCATAGAAGCGGAATATTATATGTCATTTATATTTATTTCTATTTTCTTCATTATTTGATAGTGAATAAAAAGAAGTTTTTGTCCCAGTTTGGTGAGGAAATCAGTGCAATTACTATTCAGATTTCTTCTCTTCTCTTGGCATGTTAAACCTTTCCCTGATATCATTCACAATATTCAGAGTCTTCTGGTATGCTACCCCAGTGTAAAGTTTGATATCCTGCAGTATCCCCTTTTCATCCGGAATCATCCTGTTGTCCCAGAGATCCCTGAATGTGCTGTCTTTCATTGCAATATCAAGCAGATATTGACTGGATTTCATTGCTTCAACTGACCATTTCTTGACCATATCATATGCGCCAGGCACAAGATAATGTTTCAATATAGCGTTCATTGCTTCTGCAACACCTGTTCTTTGGGCATTGTCAAGATTCCTATCCATCATCTCATCATAGACAGTGATTTTGCCCATTACCTTTCCAAGCCTCTGTGTTGACTCATACACCCCGAGCATTGTGTGTACTGGTTCGAATCTTGCCTGCACAGATCCTCTGAGATCCCTTTGGTGATCAGAAACCTGCATGTGATACAGTGTCTGGATGCCGCTGATTACTACCTCCCACAATCCATTGATGTTCTCTGAATTAATCGGATTTGTCTTGGAAGGGTCAGCGCTTGATCCTCCCCCTTTCTCATCCTTTGCCTTCTCTGTTATCTCATTTATCTCGCTTCTCTGGAGATGCCTGAAGCTGTTAGCTACATCTGCAAGGACGCCATCTATTGAGCAAAGGTAATGTGTGAGGTCTCCAAGCTTGTCTTTCGGCACAATCTGCGATGCATTCCTGCACACTTTGAGGCCTATCACATCCTCAAGAACATATCTTTCAAACTCAAGAGCATTCTCCATGCCGACTATTGTGCCTATTGATGAGCCTGTTCCGACGATGCCTGAGATCTTTCCTTCAAGCTTGTCCCTAGCATTCTCTATCATCTCAATCCTGTCTGCTATCCTGTCAGCATAGCATGCGAGAACATAACCAAATAATGTGGGTGAGGTCCATTGTCCATGGGTCCTTCCTACCTGCACTCTGTCTATGAACTCTTCAGACCTGTCAACAAACACCTTCAGCAATCTCCTCATCTCAGGAAGGATGACATCATCAAGGGCATCCTTGTAGGCCCACATCCTTGCAGTGTCAAGTATGTCATAGGATGTTGTTCCTGGATGTATCAGCTGTGCAGTGTCTTCTGAGACAAACTTTGACATCTCCCTGATAACAGCTTTCTGGTCATGATGCATAAGGGTCTCAAAATCAACAATATCCGCAGGGCTTGCCTTGTCAACAGCTGTTTCCATCTCACTTACATTCCTGTCATTTGCGATGTCGAACTTTCTTAAGCCTTTCATAAGAGCTGCCTGCACTTTAGCGCAGTATCTCCACTCTGCTGCATAGCTGAGATAAGGCACAAGCTCTTCTTTGAAGTACTTATTGTCATAAGGGCAGAATGTCTCGTGCTTTGATTCCCTAAACCTGTTATCTCTTTCCTGAAGCAGATCCTCTAATCCTTTGAAGATATCAGCAGGGAGAATATTCCCAATTCTCTTCAGAAGCCGTTCTTCTCTCTCTTTCTTTTGTTCAGGGTCTTCTGTCATGTTCAGGCCGCTAGTCTTTCAACAACTGTCTCTAATCCTGATACAACTCTTTCATCTCTTGGTCTCATGTCCGGCTCGAATCTTTTTCCAAGGAGATGCTGGATTCCAATTATATATCTAACTGCAATCTCAAGCCTCTGCTCATCAGTATACCCCTGGTCTCCTTTTGAGAACTGTCTTGCGAACTCTTTAGAATATGACTTAGGCTTGAGCTGATCTATCTCTCCTTCTGAAAGAAGTTTCATCTGCTCTTCATAATCAGACAATAGCCACCATCTTGATGAATCAAGGGTATAAAGTTCATCAGCAGAGACTATTTTTCTGTCTCTTGTGATACCATGCTCTGTCTTTGTGTCAACAAATATCAGTCCTTTCTGTCTTGCGTATTCTGAGATTATACCAAAAGCCATCATTGAAGCATTTCTGATCTGCGCATATTCCTCTCTGCTGCATATGCTATGTTCAAAAAGCCAT
>JAHJCS010000027.1 GCA_018812465.1 Nanobdellota archaeon
GCTTATCGTATCCCTCGGACTCGTAAAGATCATTCCTTTCTTGCTGAACATATACTCACCTCTTTTTATTCATAAGATTATTGATTAAAAAATAAATCAAGCTGCTCTAAGTCCTCTCTGCATAGTATTCTGTTCACCTATTGCTTCTTTCTGAAGGTCTTCATGCATCTTCTCAAGCGCCTTTGCGACAATCTTCTTGTCTGCGTCTGTTGTCTTTTTAGGAAGTCCTTGTGTATTTACCTGATCAAGGTACCCTCCTTTTTTATTCAGAGTCTCAAGGTCTGTCTTTATATGGGACCATAATCTTAGTCCAACATAGAATGCCATCTTAAGCTGTTCAATGACTTTGTTTGAACTTGATTCCAATGTCTTGACATAACCCTCAGCCTGCTTCTGCAGTGCTTCAATATAAGCCTGCTTTGCCTTGTCTCTCTTTGCTTCTGAGATCTTAGGCCCTATTGCCTTGAGTCCTTTAAGCTGGGCTATGACTGTCCTCACATCAGGCCGCATGTTCCTGAAGCTTGTTATTATTATTTGTGTACACTGGGTTTTGCTGTATTTAGCGATGTCTCCTACACCCTCCCATGGCCTTCCTCCTTGTTCGAGATAGCTTAGTTTTGCGAACTGTTCTTTGATATAATTCATCCAGGTATCCAGAACAGCTTTGACTCTCTTCTGCATGAGAGTCTCTCCTTTGAGAGCGTACATTGCTTCACTGAAATCCTCTTCAATAACCCTTTCAACCTTTTCTTCAGCCCTTATCTCTTTGTCTTCCATGGCTTCTTCTCTTGAATAATCTTTCATATACTCTTTGAAATGCTTCTGGAATTTGGTTATGCTTCCTTCTTTCCTGGCTTTCTCCATCTCATCAAAGGCTTTCTGCGCTTTTACCTGAAGTCTTTGAAGCCTTCTGCCTCTGCTTGTTCCGAATGCAAGGGTCATTGTCGGAGAGACAGTGCCAAAACCCTTGAATACTGCGATTGTATCGCTGATTGAATCAACTATTCCTACCATCCTAAACACCTCATCTGTTTTCTGATAATCATCGCCTCTTTTTTTGCATTAACCTGATATTATCATGCTGCTTTGAGACTCTCTGCCATCTTTTTATAATGTTTTGCAGCCACTTCAGCTCTTTCAGAGAAGTTTATCACTTTCTGCGCTCCTTCACTGTCCTTTCCTAGGACTTTTTGGTATTTATCCTTTGCTTTTCCAAGGATGTGATTGAGCAGTTTCTCTTTTGTCTCTGGAAGGCCTTTCTGCCTCATACTGGCTATATGCTTTTCTTCCTCTTCAATATACTGACTGATGAAAGCCTCAAGCCTGAGTATCACAAAGAACTGGAATTTTATTGCAGCTATCATGTCTTTGCAATTCTTCTCAAGGTCTCTTAAAGTTGTCTCTGCTTCTTTTTTTGCATCATTTATCCTCTTGATTACTGGAGTTTTCTCATTCTTAAGTTTCTTTATCCTTGCTCCGAGCCCTCTTAATTTTGAAAGATATCTCCTTATGCTGACCAGCAGGTCTCTCATATCCCTGAATTTGGTCACAATTATATTTATGCACTGCTCTTCACTGTATGAGCCAATCTCTGTGCTGAATCCAGTCCATGGGTTTCCTCCCTCTTCTAGGTATTTCAGCTTGGCAAACTGGAGGCTTGCAAGATCATGAAACTGATATTCAAGTTTGAGCAGCCTTTCCTCCATGCCTGCGTCTACCTGCATAAACATAGTGGTCTCAACAAATTCTTCAAAGATCTTCATCTCAAGCTTTGTCTCAGCCCGTTCTTCCTTGTCTCCCATTTTCTCTTCAAAGATAAGGAGCCCGACAAACTTTCTCATTGCTTTTGTGACTTCACCTACATTGCCTTTTGATTCAGCAGCAGCAATCTCTTTTCTTGCTTTGAGGAGAGCCTCCCATTTCCTTCTCATCCTCTTTCCTCTGCTAGCAGAGAAACTTAAAGAAAGGTTGGGCGCTATGCTTACAAAACCCTCTGACAAAGAATGCAGTGCGCTTAAATCATCTACTATGCTCATTCAACTCACCTTTTTTGCGTTATTAATCCTTATCGCCTCTTTTATATGAATATGATATATCTATATTATATATAGTCATTCTCGCACTAAGCAGGGATTATATATAAATTTTATGCAGTCCTGTTTTGAGGTTCTATAGCTGCTTCATCATTTGTGTCATCTGCAGGCTTCCATTTCTCAAGCTCAGCACTTGTTATCTCCACAACCTTTCGGATATCATTCTTATTTGTCTGGAATTCTTCTTCATATTTTTTAACCTGTATCTCATGTTCTTGGATCAAATATTTTATTGTACCTATATTATAATTCAGAGATTTGAGGTCATTTTCAAGCAAAGGAACCAATTCTACCAGGCTGCTTAAATCCTTGTAAATCTCTGTGTTTGAGAAAGCCTTGAGGTAATAGATGAGTTTGTCTACATCAACATTATCTGGCTTGTTAGACTTAA
>JAHJCS010000028.1 GCA_018812465.1 Nanobdellota archaeon
TCTGGGGTTCCTTAAAAAATAGGAGAGTAGATTATACTCTTTAATCATTTCTTTCTAAGGATGAGAAATCATGCGCTTAGTATGGCTGGCATCATGAAAAGATAGAGGAACACTCCTATAACACCAAACACCATTATGCCTATAAGTATCTCTACACAGACCTTGACCCAATGCTTCTTAGAGTCTTTTGCAGAAGAAGGTGATGGCATGTTCTTTTCCACTAAAGCTCCAGGAGCTTCTTTCTCTGCTGGAAGCATGTCCTTAGGTTTGAGTATGACTGGCAGAGGTTTCTTCTCCACAAGAGCCTTGTTCTTTTCTGCAATAAAATTGTTCTCAGGCCGTTTTATGCTCTTTGTCTTGATGACAAAAGATACCCCATTGCCATTGCAGTTCTTATCAATCTCCTTGAATGCTTGAGTTATTGATCCAGAAGAATAACCTTCCAGCTCAAGTGATCTTTTTATAAGATTATCAGAATATCCTACTTTCCTCCCTCTTTTGATCTCTGCAATTATGTCGCTGCCCATCTTATTAATTTTATTTTCCATAGCTTCTATTTAAATATATCTTTTTTAGCCCTGTTCTGGCTTTTTTTCTGACTTTCTTTTGGCTTCATCAAGGAATTCCTTGACTCTTTCGTCAATCCTTGGCTTTGCATTAGATCCAAGTGTGTAGAATATCTTCTCTGCTTCAGGACCCCAGCTGTAGTCTCCTTTCACTTTCTCTATCTTGTCAACCTTGAACTCTCCAAGAGAGACTCCTTTCTTTAGATGATAATAGATTGACCTCATAGTCACTTTAGGATAGACTGAGACATAGACTTTATAGAGATCATAGCCTGAAGATGAACCTACAAAGTTCAGTATCTCCACCATGTTCTGCCGAATCTGTGATTTTACTGGCCGTCCTCTTGGCATTTATGCTGGAAAGATGGTTTGATTTATATAGTTTACCATATTGAAAACAAAGAATGTTTCTCAAGAGAGAATCTGCAATAATTCTTAGGAGTAAATCATCTGAACTTTAGTATTCTCACAGCTTTCTCAAGATCATTCTCAGAGATTATGAAGAGAGTGTCTGTCCAGGTGCTCATTGTCTCAAAGATATTTATGTTATAATCTCCGAAAAGAGAGTATAGATAAGATAGTACTCCAGGAGTCTTCTCAATCACATTTGATGTCCTTATGATAAGCTCAGCAAGCCCGCTGTTCTCACGGATTATCTTATTCCTGAAGAGTTTTCTTATGCTGGCTGCAAAATCTTGGGTGGTGATTAGTGTGAGAGAATTGACACCTTCTATGATATGGAACACCTCCATCTTCTTCTTGATCTCCTTCTCAATGTCAAGCAAGTAGTCAAAGTACACATCTTTCTCTATGATGAACACCACAATGCCTGTCTTTATCTCAAGCTTGCTCTCAGAAAGCACGTCTTTTATCCTCTTCTCAAAATGCTCTTCCTTGGAAAGCTTTGCCTGGTATCTCCTGCATGCGACAAGGACTGCATCAAAGTCCTTGGATTTGAGTTTAAGATCCTTCATGATCCTTCTGGACAATGAAGAGAAATTTATCAGGTCATTCTTCAGGCAGCCTTTGGTATTGGGATGCTGTGAGATGTACTCTTCAACACTCTTTGTGATGCTCATAAAGCCTGTTTATAAGCTAGATTATAAAAATGTTTCTTTTAGGACATTTTTGTCTATTTTGTTCTGAACAGGGCATCGAATTTATAAGGTAGCGGCTGAAAAAAGCAGAAAATGGTTGAGACAGAATTGACTAAGATAACCCAGGAGGATCTTTGGGGGAAAGTAGACAAAGCAAAGCTAGAGGCACTTGTTGAAGATGGTTTTGGAAAGCCTCTTGTTGAAGATTATTTCCAGTCAATGAGCCCTGAAGCAGTCTATCTTGCACACTCTGATGATAGATATCTAGGCGCAATCATCCTGACAAATCCTGGAATGGGGGAAAAGATACATTATCTTGACAAAATAGTAGTATCCAAGGAAAAGCAGAGCAATGGCACAGGCAAGATGATGTGGAATTATATGACAGAAGATCTCAAATGCAATGGCAAGAAACTTTTCTGGAGAGCAAAACAAGAGAATCCAATAAATAACTTTTATCAGTCAGTATGTGAAGGTATGCAGAAAGTGGACGGATGGAACATCTACTGGATAGGTCTTAATCCATCTGAGCTCAAAGAAGCTATAGAATATGCAATAACAAAACCTGAGACACTGAAGAAGATTGAATAGCCTTTTTATAATCAGGAGAATAGAGGGCACAGAATTCCCCCTTATGAAACCTTGTTCTGAATCTTGTTCACAAAAACAAGAACAATATCACTGCGACAAAAAGCAGCAA
>JAHJCS010000029.1 GCA_018812465.1 Nanobdellota archaeon
TAAGGCTTTTACAGCCTCCACTGGACACTGGACACCTGGTTGTGAGGTATTTAAAGGAGGTGGACAAACTAGAAAGTATGAAAAATAAGATAATATCCAAGGATACACCCTTGGCTGAGATAACACTCAGGAAATATGAAAAGCCGTTCAACCTTGACCAAAGAGAGCTGGTCAGGAAGCTGTGCCTTTCAACTGGCTTATTGCAGCCAGGAGATTCGCGGGATATAATCGTAGACATTCTTTATGTTATGCTCAAGGCAAAGAAGGACAAGACAGAGCTTTCTTCTGAAGATGTGAGGGATAATGTGATAATCTCACGTAAGAATTCTGGCCTTGTTGTGGCAGGAGTCGCATCATCTAACATACGCAGGCAGCTAAAGAGGTTAAGGGATCTCTTTCTTGTCGAGAAAGTCAGGAACAAGTACCGGATAAATGAGCATGACAGCTTAAACAACATCTTCCAGGAAAAAGTTGAGCAATATCTCCTGCAGACTGTGCTTTCCAGAGTGAAGGATTACATTGATGTTGTGGATAAGGAGTTCTGATTGAAGATCTAAAATGAAAAGTCTTAAGTTTACAAGAACCCAAGAGAGTTATCATTCCTTGATTAATGGAATAGGCAGATTATTAGAGAATGGAAGAAGGCAGGCATATGTTGCAGTAAACAGTATTCTTGTAAAGACTTACTGGGAGATAGGCAAGAGTATAATTGAATATGAGCAGAAAGGTGAGGAAAAGGCAGAGTATGGGAGCAAACTGCTAGCCAGGCTGTCAAAAGACCTAAAATCCAGGTATGGCAAAGGATTTGGCAAAAGCAATATCTACCTTATGAGGCAGTTTTTCCTCAAATACCGGAAATTCCAGACACTGTCTGGAAAATTGAGCTGGAGCCATTATTCAGAATTGCTTTCAATAGAAGATAATACTGCAAGAAGGTTTTATGAAAGCCAATGCCTGAAAGATAACTGGTCAGTAAGAGAACTTCAGAGACAGATTAACTCAGCACTATTCCACAGGATTGCCTTGAGCAAGGATAAGAAAGGAGTCATGGAACTTTCAAAGAAAGGCTTGGTTATAGAGCATGCAAATGACATCATAAAAGACCCTTATATACTGGAGTTTCTTGATATCCCTGAAGACCACAAATACTCCGAGAAAGAATTAGAGCAGAAGATAATCGGCAATCTCCAGATGTTCCTGCTTGAACTAGGAAAAGGGTTTAGTTTTGTCAAAAGGCAGTTTAGGATAACTTTAGACAATACCCATTATTATGTGGATCTGGTTTTCTACCATAAGATACTGAAGTGTTTTGTCCTTATAGACTTAAAGATAGGAAAGGTCAGCCATAATGACATCGGGCAGATGAATATGTACCTTAACTATTTTAAGGAAGAGGAAAACTCTGCTGAGGACAATGAGCCTATAGGGATAATACTCTCTGCCGAGAAAAACAGTTTTCTGGTTAAATATGCTTTGGGCGGAATATCAAACAAGCTATTTGTCTCAAAATACAGGCTATATCTGCCGGATAAGAATGAGCTGGAGAGAAGGCTGAAGATTCTATTGGATAATAACTAATATCAGACAGTGCTGAGCAGAGTCAAGGATTATATTGATGTTGTGGATAAGGAGTTTAAGAGAATTTGTTCTAATTTAAGAGTCGGCAACAACAACTCAGAACTCATACCCGGTCAGATTCCTTAGGAATCTGCCCTATTCGCAAAGGAAAAATCAGAACTGCGTAAATGATTTTTCCTCTGCACTCAGTATTCGTTCGTGTTGTTGCCTCGGAAAAGTTTTTCTACACGCCGCCCTGACGCAGACGAGCCGGGGGTTGCCCCCTCCGGGGTGGCGAGTAGGACAAATTGAGTGTCAACAAAATTTGGCCGTCTGCTGTCATGAGGGCGGCGTACTCAACAATCAATACATTTATAATTAAGGAGCTCTCAAAATGTCATCATGAGAATCCCAAAGAGGTACGGCCAGTCCAAAATCAACAAATGCCCTTTCTGCGGTGTTCAGGCCACATTCCAGAATGCTCAGGGAGTTCCTGTGTGCAGGGCTCATAAGGATCTCAGCCTTGACAACCTGAAATGCGTCTGCGGTGAATCTCTTGAACCCAGGTCAGGCAAGTTCGGGCCTTACTTTTCATGCATGAACTGCGGAAATATCAATTTTAGGAAAGGTCTTGAGTTCAATGAAGGCAGGATAAACAGGCAGAAAGAGCCTGAGATAAAGACAAAAGAGAAGAAGTATGATAATCCAAGAAAGTTTGAGGAAGTGAAGTCAAGGGCAAGCAAGGACTCACACCCAAAAGAGATAACAGTCACTTCTGATGAGCTGGATTTTATGTATGGCTGATTTTCACCCCCAAACCTAGACGAAACTACTCTTGAAGAGCAAACTATATTCTGTTGTTGCAAAAAACTTATAAACTGCCAGGCATCTGTAATATTTTTAATGGTTGATATATCTACATCTATTGGGGGCATTAGGCTTGGGAATCCTACAATACTTGCTTCTGGCTTCATGGGTGTCACTGGAGCCTCAATGGCCTATGCTGCAAGGAGCGGTGCAGGCGCTGTCACAATGAAATCACTTGGCCTTGAGCCAAGGAAAGTGCATCCATGCCCTGTTGTTCTCTCTTTTGACAAGGGACTTATCAATGCAGTAGGCCTCTCAGGCTCAGGCATTGAAGAGAGCATGGCTGAGATTGAGTTTGCAAAGAAGCACGCTGGAGTGCCTGTCATTGCATCAATCTTTGCAGGCACAAAAAAGGAATTCGGCATGACAGCAAAAGAGGTCTCAAAAGCAAAGCCTGATCTTATCGAAGTGAATATCTCCTGTCCTAATGTGCATTCTGAGTTTGGCAGGCCTTTTGGAACTGACCCAAAGACTGCTGCTGAAGTGACAAGGGAAGTCAAAAAGAACACAAAAGTTCCTGTGATAGTAAAACTCACTCCTAATGTTGTTGACATAAAAGAGATAGCTGTTGCTGTCGCAAAAGCAGGCGCTGATGTTATCAACGCAATAAACACTCTTGGTCCTGGAATGATAATAAACATCACTGCAAAGAAGCCAGTACTTTTCAACAAGAGAGGCGGGTTGAGCGGTCCTGCAGTAAGACCAATAGCAGTAAGATGCATCTATGACATCTATGAGGCAACAAAAGGAAAGATACCGCTCATAGGCACTGGAGGAGTGACCTATGGCAATGATGCTGTTGAGATGTTCATGGCAGGAGCAAGCGCTGTCGGCATAGGCTCTGCAATACATTACAGAGATATAGGTGTCTTCAGGAAAGTGTCTCTTGAGATCACTAATTTCATGAAAGCAAACAGGTATTCCTCAATAAAAGAGATGGTGGGTGTTGCGCATGAAAATTGAGCAGCCCATAGTCCTTGAGATAAAGAAGGTGATAAAAGAATCTTCTGACACTAATACATTCCTCTTTGATTATCCTTTACGAGCCAGGCCAGGCCAGTTCGTCAGTGTGTGGCTGCCTGGAGTTGATGAAAAACCTTTCTCTGTGAGCTACCAGGATGAGAAAAGATTCGGAATATCATGTTTTGGGGTAGGTCCTTTTTCAAAAAAGCTTAATAGCTTGAGAGCTGGGGAGAAAGTTGGTATACGTGGCCCATATGGTAAGGGGTTCACGTCAAAAAGAGGTCATGTTGCCTTGGTGGGCGGTGGCTGCGGCGCTGCTCCCTTGGCTTTTCTTGCTAACTCATTGAGGAAGATGGGTTCCAAGGTTGATTTCATAATCGGCGCAAAGGATATTGATCATGTCCTGTTTGTGCAAAGGCTTAAGAAAGCAGGAGTCCATGTGCACATAGCTACTGATGATGGCAGCTGCGGAAAGAAGGGCTTTGCAACAGACATACTCAAGAATCTCCTGAAATCAAAGAAAGAGATAAAGATGGTCTACACATGCGGTCCAGAGATAATGATGAAGAAAATCATAGACCTGTGCGACATGAACAAGAAGAACTGCGAGATAAGCATGGAGAGATACATGAAGTGCGGCTTTGGTATATGCGGCCAGTGCTGCGTAGACAATGTTGGTTTGAGAGTGTGCAAGGAAGGTCCAGTGTTTGAGAAGAACCTTGTGAAGAGGTTCTTTGAGTTCAACAAGTACAAGCGAGATGCATCAGGCAAGAAGATCATACTCAATCCGGGGTGTTAAAAATGGTTGTTGACTACAAAAGGATGTACCAGGAGCTGAATACAAAGAATGAGGAGTTTGAGAATATACTTCTTAAGATGAAAGCAGGCCAGGAGCTGTCCACCAAGGATATAATCTCTATGGATGATCTCACCAGAGAGGACATTGACCTTGTATTCAGGGTCACTTATCCTTTCAAGCAGGAGTTCATCAAGAGGCCTCAGAAGAAGATACCTCTTCTGAAAGGAAAATTCCAGGTAAACTTCTTTTTTGAGGATTCTACAAGAACAAGGACAAGTTTTGAGATTGCTGGAAAACATCTGAATGCTGACACTGTGAATATTTCAGGAAATTCAACATCAATGGCAAAGAAAGGCGAGACACTGATGGATACAGTAAGGACTCTTAGGTCAATGTATGCTGACATAATAATAATGAGGCACAGCAAAGCAGGCACTCCTAATATGATAGCAAAAGAGCTTACATGCCCTACTGTGAATGCAGGTGACGGCTGGCATGAGCACCCTACACAATGTCTTCTTGACCTTTACACAATAGAAGAGGCAAAAGGAAGGATCAAAGGACTGAAAGTAGTCATAGTAGGTGATATCCTCCATTCAAGGGTTGCAGGATCACTCATCAGAGGATTGAAAATGATGGGCGCTGAAGTCAGGGTGACTGGACCTCCTACATTCATACCAAAAGGAATTGAGAAAGAGTTCGGCTGCAAGGTATTCTATAAGATTGAGGAAGCCATAAAAGATGTTGATGTCGTCTATGCATTGAGAGTTCAGCTTGAGAGGGCTGCTGCTGCTTTCATACCTACAATCAGAGAATACTCAAAGAATTACTGCATAAATCCAGACAGGCTGAAGCTCGCAAAGCCTGATGCGATTGTCATGCATCCTGGACCAATCA
>JAHJCS010000030.1 GCA_018812465.1 Nanobdellota archaeon
CACATCCCCAGTCGCGTCTGCGCCATTGTTGTTGACTTAACACTTTTCAGTCGGCAGCAACAAGGACGAATACTGAGTGCAGAGGAAAAACCAGTTACGCGAGTTCTGGTTTTTCCTTTGCGAATAGGGCAAAGCCGAGCGTAGCGAGGATTTGACCGTGTATGAGTCCATTGTTGTTGCTGCCAACAAAGGAACAATAAGATAACCCTAAAATAATTAGATAGCCAGACTTTCCAGTATTATATTCAAACACAGACATCATTCTTAAGTAAAATATATAAATGAAAAGAGGATTTTAGGATATCATGGAAGAGGTTGTGAAAAAAGATATTCTTACAGTCTTAAGAGAGCTTATCATCCTCCTGGAGGATGAGGAATATGCTGAGATAAAAGAGCTCAGCAACCATATAATACACAATGCATCCATATTCCAGGACCAGGATTCTGTCACTGCTGCAGTCATAATCTATGCTATTTCCAAGATAATGGAGAGGACTGTCGAAAAAAGGAGTGTTATAGGCAATAAGCTTGTGAGCGCTATCAATGAATCTATAACACTTCTTGAGAAAGAAAGGATAGAAGAGTATAGGCTGGCAGTGAAGAAGCTCCTAAAGACAATATCAGAGCATGATGACAGGCTCCATTTTTTTATTGAAGAGGTGGTAAGGCAAGCCCAGATAAAGAAAGGATCAAAGCTTTATGAGCATGGAATATCCGCTGCCCATGCAGCAGAGATACTTGGGATCTCTCAATGGGAGCTCATGAGCTATCTGGGAAAGACAACCCTTGGAGAGGTTGCTCCAATAGACATCAAAGAAAGGCTTGAATTCGCAAGAAGCCTGTTCAAAAAATAGGGATCAAAATGAAGAAGATAATTGTGTTTGACACTGGCCCGATAATAAGCCTGGCAACCAATAACCTGCTTTGGATACTTGAGCCTCTGAAAAAGGAGTTCAATGGAGAATTCCTTATTCCTGAGTGTGTCAAGAAAGAGCTTATAGACAGGCCATTGAAAGGCAAGAGATTCAAGTTTGAGGCAATGCAGGTCTTGTCCCTTATGGACAAAGGGGTTCTCAAGCTTGTTGAGAATCCTAAGGTGAAAGCAGAATCAAAAAGGCTTCTTGACCTTGCAAATACAATATTCAAAGCAAAAGGAAACTGGGTTCAGCTTGTGCATGAAGCAGAGATCCAGGCTGTTGCTGTTGACAAGATAATGGATGCAGCGGCTTTTGTTGTTGACGAGAGGACAATGAGGATGCTAATAGAGCATCCTGAGAAACTGAGGAAGATCATGGAACACAAGCTGCACTCAAAGATTGATATTGACAAGAAGAATCTTGCTGAGTTCAGGAAAAGCACAAGAGATATTGATATGATAAGGTCAACAGAGCTTGTGACAATAGCTTTTGAGAAAGGGCTTCTTGACAGATATCTTCCGAATCTTCCTAATCCAAGAAAAGAGCTTCTTGAGAGTATTTTATGGGGGCTGAAGCTCAATGGCTGCTCAATATCAGAGCAGGAGATCCAGAGGATTGTGAAGATTGAGACAAGGAAATAGAGAAATTTTTTATATGATACTAGCTGTTCAAGAGAAAAAAGGCGAAGATAATGAAATTCTGGCTATCAAAGAAAGAGAGGATGGATAAGTGGAAAGAAGCAAGAAGAGGCTGGGGCACCACTAAAGGAATGACTCCTCTGCAGTATGTTGCCTGGAGAGATACCAGGATGCACGAGAAGAAGAAGAAAGAGATGGAATTCAAGAGAAAGAAGGACGAAGAGGCCAGGAAGAGATATGCCAGCCAGAAGAACATTGAAGCAGGCAGGGCAAAGAGCATTGCAGGCGTAGGAGAGCCAAAAAAGCATGGCTCAAGACTAAAACTTTTAATAGTAGTTGTTGTTATAGTGGCCATAATATATTTATATTTTAGATATCTCAGGTAAAAAAGAGATGATTAAAAACTAGAAAGGTGATGAATATGAGAATTATGGGTTTAGGAGCTCCAAGTGTGAGTCAAGTAGAGAAACAGCTGATGAAGTTGAGAGCAGATCTTCACAATGAGAGACAACAGTTGTATGAATTGAGGTTAAGAGATGAACCACATTATGACACCCTTCTTAGTACAATAGAAATAATTTATAAGATGGCAATTGAATCGCTAAAACATGTATTGACTTTACAAAGGGATAAAGGAAGCAATGCAAAATATGATAATTGGAAACAAAGACTTAATGCAGTTATAAAAGAATTAGCAAATGTTCTCAAAAGAGCAGGAGCTCAGGATCTACTAGATCAACTGGAAACAGAGAAAAGAACAAGCCTTCAAGGATTACCTGCTTAGATTGCCTTCGATCCCATAGCAATCGCATGGAAAAGAATATATAGGTTTGATTAGTGGCTCATGTTCAGTAACCTCTGACTGCACAATAACTGCTATATTTAGTGAAGGTTTCTTTTCAGATAAGACCTGAGGAATGCTTATTTTTTCATAAGGAGGATCATCAAAATGTCTTCTTCCATTAAGGCTGAATAATATTGTATCATCAGAGATATGGTCTAATATCAATTGAGCGACTTCAGAATTCCAGTATTTTATCTGACCTTTACCTTCTATAACCGGCGCCATTGGATATAACTGCATACCACACTTAAGAGCAACATCAATAAATGGTGACACTGACTGCTTGAATGATGTTGGAACATAATCCTCAGGGATTTCAAGATCCTGTGGAAGATAAAGAGTGGAAAGTATACCCAATGCTTCAATAATCTTTTTAGGGTCATGAAGCATTGAAAGAAACTCTTTTTCTTCAGGTTTAGATTTAAAAGCTTCTAGACCTATATTGACTTTTTTGCCGACTTTAGCTGCTGCTTGGTACAAGGCATTTAGAACATATGTTTGATTCTGGACAACCTGAGGATTTACATGGCTGCCAGCCCAGAGAACAGCTTGTTTTTGTGCAAGATGATCTATAAGATCATCAAATTCAACAAAAGATTCAACTTTTTGCAAAGCATTATGTTTATTGGATCTCATAATAACACCAAATCAAATAATTGCACAGATTATATATAGAAATGCATATGTAATATATAAATCTTTCGTTTAGTTGTTATTGTTTAGTAGTAAATATACCCATAAAGCCTTAATAAGGCCTCTAACCTAATAATATTTAAATAGGATACCAGCCACCCAGATTCCATAAACAGGTGATTATATGACTAGCGCAGCAGAAACAATGATCAGCCCATTTAAGATGATCAAGAAGATGTTTGTATCTGATTTTAAAGAAGCTTATGAAGACTTTGAAGAGTTCAGAACTGAGCTTAATCAGGCTGGAGGCTTCACCAAGATAAAACAAAACCCATATCAACTTAAGGTATGGACCAATAGAACATTAAATCTCAGGGAAAGGTTTGTCAATATATTAAAAGACCCTCACATCTCAACAAGTGACTCAAAGATATGTGTTTGGTGCATATCTACTATTGATGGACTCCTGAGGATTGCCGGATACAAATCATAATTCCAAGTTATTAGGGGGTAATAAATGAAATTTGCTCATCTTGCAGACTGCCATATAGGGTCCTGGAGAGACCAGAAACTGCGTGAAATAAGCCTTAAAGCCTTTGTTAAGGCAATAGACGAGTGCGTAGCCCAGGATGTTGATTTTATCTTAATCTCAGGAGACCTTTTCCACACATCCCTGCCAGGAGTGGACAACCTGAAGATTGTGACAGAGAAGCTAAAGCTCCTGAAAGATAAGGGCATTCCAGTGTATGGGATTGCAGGAAGCCATGATTATTCTGCATCAGGCAAGACAATGCTTGATGTGCTTGAGCGTGCAGGCCTGTTCATAGATGTGTTCAAAGGCAGTGTTGACCAGCAGCAGCTCACTCTCAAGTTCACAGTTGACAAAAAGACTGGAGCTAAGCTCACAGGAATCAAAGGCAAGAAAGGCATGCTTGACAAGAAGTTCTATGAGCAATTGAAGAAAGACAATCTTGAGTCAGAACCAGGATTCAAGATATTCCTATTCCACACAGCTATTGAAGAGATAAAGCCTAAAGAGCTTGAGAGGATTGAATCAGCTCCAATGTCTTATCTTCCGAAAGGATTTGATTATTATGCAGGAGGCCATGTGCATTATATCTATGAAGAGAAGATAGAGAATTATGGTATAATCGCATTTCCAGGAGCTTTGTTTCCGGCAAACTTCGCAGAGCTTGAGAAGTACGGCAGAGGGGGCTACTATCTTGTCGAACATGATGCACAGACAAAAGAGACAAAGTGTGAGTGGCAACCTATCCAGATAAGGCCGACATCGAACATAGCAATTGACTGCAATAACAAGACGCCAAAGCAGGCAGAGGAAGAGATACTTGAGATAATAAAAAAGAAAGAGTTCATAAACACAATAGTCCTGATAAGGGTCAAAGGAATGCTTGCTTCAGGAAAGCCTTCTGACATAAACTTCAAGCATATCTTTGAGATATTGAAACAGAGATCAGCATATTTTGTGATGAAAAGCACATCAATGGTGACATCAAAGGAATTCTTAGAGATGAAAGTGGATGCAGACTCTGTCGAG
>JAHJCS010000031.1 GCA_018812465.1 Nanobdellota archaeon
TATTGCAGATAAATGCGAAGTGCAGCTTGCTTATTGCATTGGTGTAGCAGAGCCAGTCTCAGTATTGGTGCACTGCTTTGGAACAAACAATATTCCAGAAGAGAAGATATCAGAGCTTGTGAGGAAGCATTTCCCTCTCAAGCCAGCAGCATTGATTGAGCATCTAAAACTGAGAAGGCCTATCTACAGAAAGACTGCAACATATGGCCACTTCGGAAGAGATGATCCAGATTTCACATGGGAGAAGACTGACATTGCTCCAAAGCTCAAGGCTGAGGCTGGTGCATTCTGCAAGACAGTGGAATGCAAGTCTGAGAAAGAAGGCGAGGATGTTCCTCTGGATGGGGCATGAGCCTGCTTTTTTCTTTTTTTTATTATTCATTTTAGCATAGAAAGCTTTTAATACCCTTTATTCTTTATCCATTTATATATAACTATTCTAAAAGGGGCTGAAAACAGGTTTATAGGGGGTTTGGGGTATTGGATAATAGCCTTGATTTAGAGAGTATTTTAAGCAGGTCAGATGTTCCTGAGGATGTTAAAGATAAATTACTCAGGCTGTATTCTGAGAATGAACAGCTTAAACAGCAGTCCGGACCAGCTGATTCTTTGATGCAGAAGATATACAGATTATTCTCCATATTCAAAGGAATAGCTGGAAAGAAGCCTGAGATCCCTGATGTTCTTGATATTGAAGTCTATAAAAAGCTGACTGAGAATATGTATGATGGCATGCTTATCATACAGCCTTCAATTACAGGAAGGGCGGATATGGCTTACTTGGGAGGGGCTATTGAGAGGATTCTTGGTTACCAGCCAGAAGAGCTGAAAGGAAGAAATGCTCTGGATTTCATACATCCTGATGACCGGATGGATTCTATAATGGCTATGATGACAAGTCTTGCCTATCCAGAGAAACCGATACATCATCAGTTCAGAGGCCTTCACAAAGAAGGTCATTATGTTGAGCTTGAAGGCGAAGGCAGGAATTTTCTTGATGATCTTCATATAAAAGGCATTGCAGTGAACTTCAGGGATGTGACAGAGCAGACTTTATCAAGAAAAAGGTATGAAAGCATAGTCAATTGCAGCCCAAGAGGCATGCATATCTATGAGCTTGTCCATAATCCAGATGATCCTGAAAATACTAAGCTCTTCCTCAGGCATGCAAATACCTCAGCTGATAGGATATTAGGTATCCAGCATGCTGGGCTGATAGGTAAGACTATTGAAGAGGCTTTTCCGCCCCTGATAAATACTGAAGTGCCTGAATTGTACAAAAAGCTTGCTTTGTCAGGAGGAGAATGGTCAACTGAACAGATAAATTATCAGGATGAACATAAAGGAATAGATTCTGCATATGAGGTTGTTGCGTTTTATCTGTTCAAGAATCATATGGTGGCAACATTCACTGATATCAAAGAAAGACTGCAAAGAAATTATGAACTAAGAAAGAGCGAGGCTCTTCACAGGTTCCTTGTTGAAAATACTTCAGATATGATAAGCTCAGTGGCATTGGATCCTTATGATCCTGGCGATTTCACTAAGATGAAGGTGGCTTTCATAAGCCCTTCTGTAGAAAGGCTGAGAGGGTTCACAATTGAAGAAGCAATGGCTCAGGATATCACTGATATGTTCTCACCTGAGTCTTATATGGGTCTCATGAGAACATTCATAGAAAAATTCCCTGAGCTTCTTGCACAAAAAAGCACAGATCCTGTGATAACCTCAGCAGAACTCACAAGAAAAGATGGGGGATATACTCCAGTTGAGATTGTAGTCAGATTGTTCTATGATAATGAGAAACCCATAGCTTTACTGGTCAACACAAGAGAGATAATTGAGAGAGTTGAAGCAGAGAAAAAATTGAGGGAAAGCGAGGAGCTCTTCAGGACTGTCGCTGATGTTCTTGGCCATGGTGTTTGGGTGAGACGGCTTGATGACAAGTTTTCAGGAGTCTATTTCAGCCCTTCATCATATGAACTTAGGGGTCTTTCTCCAGAAGAGATCAAGGATCATGATCTGTGGGATGTTGTAACCAAAGAGTCTCTTGATAATCTGCTTAAGATTTATGAAACAGAGAAGCCTAAAATCCTCCTAAAAGAGCCTGTCAAGAAGACAGTGAGGATGGATTATTATCATAAAGACGGCCATATCGTGCCTACCCTGACAACCATCTCTGTGCTTTATAGAGATGATGGCATGAACTATATTGTGGGGGTCTCTACTGACATAACTGAAAGGCTAAATGATCAGAAGGAGCTGGAGATGAGCAATGACAAGTTCATGAAGATATTCTATAACAATCCTTCTGTTATGGCTATCAGCAGCATTGAGGATGGAAGGTTCATAGATATCAACAGCGCATTTGAAGAAAAGATAGGTTATAAAAGGCTATCTGTGGTGGGCATGACTTCTGCAGACCTTGGATTATTCAAGGATTATGATAAAAGAGCAGAGATTATAAAAGAGCTTAATGATACTGGAACAGTCAATGAAAAAGAGGTTAATATAATCAGGGCTGATGGCAGCATAATAAATGCGCTTTTCTATGCTACTAAGATAATCATTGATGGCAAAGACTGCTTGTTGACTGTGATGAGCGATATCACCAACACAAAGAATCTTGAACCAACTCTCAGGATGATGGACAGGCAGGCTGAGATGGGTGCCCTGGCAGGAGCTGCAGCGCACGAGATGAACAATACCCTAGCTGAGATGATGGGGGGTATAGAACTGCTGGGTATGAGCGTTGACAGGCTAAAGAATATGGATCCTGAACAGATCAAAACATATTTGGGATACCTCCAAAGAGGTGCAGATAGGTCAAGGCAGTTCACAAGACAGCTTCTTGACCTTGCAAGAAAAGAGGAAGAGATACCTTATCTTAATGGGCTTGATGCTGTTGCTGATGATGCTTTGACTTTCCTGGCAAAGAAGATGGCCCAGAATGGAGTGACAATCACAAAAAAGTATGAGCCTAATATGCAGCCGATACTGGCAAAGCATAGGGAGCTGAGGCAGGTTATGATAAACCTGATAATGAATGCAGGCGATGCTATATCTGACAAAGGAGATATCTATCTAAGAGTATACAAGATGACAGAAGAAGGAAAGAATTATGCAGTATTAGAGGTACAGGATACTGGCAAAGGCATACCTCCGGAATTCTATTCTAAAGTTTTCACTCCGTTTGAGACAACCAAGCAGGATGGCAATGGAATAGGCCTTAAGATCTGCAAGGATATCATAGAAGAGCATGGCGGCAGGATAAGCTTTACATCTGAGTTGGGTGTAGGTTCCACATTTAAGTTTAAGATACCTTATGAGGGAAGAAGATGACTTTTAGGATATTGATAGTGGATGATCAGGAAGCTGTAAGAGATACATATAAGATGAAACTGGAATTCATGCTTCTTGGTCATGATCCTGGCTTGGACCTGGAGATAGATCTTGCTTCTGGAGGTAAAGAAGCCATTGACCTTTTAGTCCAGCAGAACAAGAAGAAGCCATATGATTTTGTGATACTGGACCAGAACATGCCTGGCATGGATGGTATCGCAGTATACACCAAGATCCTGGCGTTATGCCCTCAGCAGGCAGGAAGAGTGGTCTTCTGCACTGGCTATGCAGATATCCTTGAGGAAAGGCAGTCAGCACTCTTGAAACATAGTGGGAGGCTTGTGTTCAATAAACCTATACTGAAAAAGCAAGCTGAGATGTTTGATGCTTTGGTATTAAGCTATCTTAATTCATACATCCATGATTCTGAGAATAAATGATCTCTTTGATATTATATATATCTTTTGATGCATTAACAGGCTTATGATGAAATAACTTTAAATATATCATCTATTTCTTATCATATATGTGCGGCATTATAGGATATATAGGCTCAAAAGAGGCATATAACATACTTCTCCAAGGCCTTAAAAGGCTTGAATACAGGGGCTATGACTCTGCAGGCATTGGCATAACCGATTCAAAGACAGGCAAGATAGTCCTAAACAAGGCTGTTGGCAGGGTAGAAAAGCTCAAAGGAAAAGAGATAAAAGGCACTATTGGCCTTGGGCATACCAGATGGGCAACCCATGGAAAGCCTACTTTAGAGAATGCACACCCTCATCTTGACTGCTCTGGAAAGATAGCAATTGTCCATAATGGAATAATTGAGAACTATCTTGAGCTCAAGGACAGGCTGAAGAAAAAGCACACTTTCAGTTCTGAGACTGATTCTGAAGTCATTGCCCACCTGATATCAGAGAATTATAAAGGAGACCTCAGGAAAGCTGTCATGGAATCAATCAATGATCTCTATGGGACTTATGCATTATGTATTATCCATCAGGACAAGAAGGAGATTGTTGTCGCAAGAAATGGAAGCCCTATTGTGATAGGCCTTGGTGAGAAAGAGAATCTTGTTGCAAGCGATGTCTCTGCTCTTGTGGAGCACACAAAAAGAGTGATATACCTTGATGATCTTGAGATGGCTGTCTTAAAGCAGGATTCTGTTGAGATATTTGACAAGGATGGAAAAAAGATAGAGAAGAACATAGTCACTATTGACTGGGATCTCACCCAGGCAGAGAAAGCAGGATTCAAGCATTTTATGGTAAAAGAGATCCATGAGCAGCCTGATATCATAAGAAATACCCTCAATCTAGAGATGCCTAAAATAAAAAATGATTTTAAAAGAATATTCATTGTTGCCTGCGGAACAGCATGGCATGCAGGTCTTGTGGGAAAATACATTCTTGAGAAGCATGCCCGCATTCCAGTAACTGTTGATGTCGCATCTGAATTCAGATATATGGATCCTATCATAGGCAAAGGCGATCTTTTCATCGCAATATCTCAGTCAGGAGAGACAGCAGACACTCTTGCAGCACTAAGGCTTGCAAAGAAGAAAGGCGCAAAGACCCTCGGCATAATCAATGTCATGAATTCCACAATAGCAAGAGAATGTGATGATGTTATCTACACAAGAGCAGGCATTGAGATAGGTGTCGCATCTACCAAAGCTTATATCTCCCAATTAATTGTCCTTTACATGCTTGCAGAAAGCTTGAGTGGAAAAGAGATAAACGGTTTAAAGGATCTTGCAGCCAAGGCTCTCAAGACAGTAGACCTTAAGGTAAAAGCGCAAGAGATCGCAAAGAAATACTTCAGGGTGTATAACTTTCTGTTCATCGGCAGAAATATTAATTATCCAACAGCATTAGAAGGTGCATTGAAGCTAAAAGAGATATCTTACATACATGCAGAAGGTTATTCTGCTGGAGAGATGAAGCATGGGCCTATAGCTTTAGTCACAGATCAGGTGCCTACTGTTGCTATTGCTCCAAAAGATTCTGTCTATTCAAAGATGGTCAGCAATATGCAGGAGATCAAGGCAAGGAATGGCAGGATAATCGCAATCGCAACAGAAGGTGACAAGGATATTGCAAGATATGCAGACGACATAATCTATATTCCTAAGACAGAAGAGATTCTTACACCAGTTCTTGCAGTCATACCATTGCAGCTGCTTGCTTACAGCATTGCTGACATGAGGGACTGCGACGTCGATAAGCCCAGGAATCTTGCTAAGTCAGTTACAGTAGAGTGAAGATGCACTCTCTATGACTTTCTCAAGCTCTCCTTCTCTTCTCTCAATGGTCTCTGGAGATCTCCGGATAATCTCAATCGCTTCTGAAATTCTGGTGTAAGCTGGTCCCTGATAGCGTATTGCATGCTTGAGATATTCATATGCAATAACTGCCCGGTCAAAAAGGTCCTTCTCTCCATCAAGAAGTTCTTCGAACTCTTTCACTATGAGCTGCCTTCTTGTATTTCTGTCCTGTTGCTGAATATCCAGTTCCATGTCTTCTCCTTTATTATCCTGAGAAATACTCCTCCTTTTCCCAGGCAGTCACCTGTATCCTGTACCTGTCCCATTCTGATTCTTTTATTGTGATATATTTATTGAATGTTATCTCACCAAAACATGCCTGAACTATGCTTCCTCTTTTCATCTCATCTATTGCTTCTCCAAGAGAGCCAGGAAGCGTGCTGATAGACCTGTCTTTCCTCATATCCCCATCAAATGAGTATACATTATCATTGACTGCTTCAGGAAGTTTTAGATCATCCTTGATGCCCTGAAGGCCTGCTTTAAGCATGACCGCGAATGCAAGATAAGGATTGCAGCTTGGATCAGGGCATCTAAGCTCTGCTCTTGTGCTCTGCTCTCTTCCAGGAGAATATCTTGGTATCCTTATAAGAGAGCTCCTGTTTCTCTGAGCCCAGCAGATATACACTGGAGCCTCATAACCAGGCACCAGCCTTTTGTAGGAATTGACAGTAGGGGCGACAACAGCTGATATCTCCCTTATGAATTTCAGCTGTCCTGCAATGAACTGCTTTGCAGTCTCAGAGAGCTTTGTGTCAGAATCTTCATCAAAAAATATATTCTTGCCTGTCTTGATGTCAAAAAGGCTCTGATGCACATGCATTCCTGAACCATTCTGCCCAAAGATGGGCTTTGGCATGAAAGTTGCATGTATACTATGCAGGTAAGCTATCGATCTTATTGTGGTCTTCAGGGTTATGGCCTTGTCTGCTGTGCTCAATGCATCTCCATATTTGAAATCTATCTCATGCTGTCCTGGAGCAACCTCATGATGGGACATCTCAACCTCTATTCCCATCTCCTCAAGAGCTATCATTATATCTCTTCTCACATCGCTTGCAAGATCCTTTGGTGAGAAATCAAAATAAGCAGCCACATCATGTGTTGCAGGAGTGGTGGAGATGTTGCCTCCATTCTCTGGCTTGAAAAGGAAGAACTCAAGCTCAGGACCGACGCAATACTCAAAGCCCATTGACCTGGCTTCCTCAACTGCCTGTCTGAGTATGAATCTGGGATCGCTCTCATAGGGCTTTCCATCAGGCCTATACACATCACATAAGAATCTTGCGACAGCTTTATCCTTGGGTCTCCAGGGAAGAACAGCATATGTGCTTATATCTGGCCTGAGCACCATATCACTTTCGCAGATCCTTGCGAACCCTTCTATTGATGATCCGTCAAACCATATTCCTTTATCTAATGTCTCAGCAAGCCTGTGCGCAGGTATTGTTGTGCTCTTCACTGATCCAAGAAGGTCTGTGAATTGCAGTTCAACAAATCTTATTCCATCATTCTTCACTCTTTCTATGATATCCTGTTCATCATTTTTCTCTTTCTTTCTGTTTTCCATAGTTATCACTACCTCTTTCTGTGTTTATCCTTAAAGATATAGCGAGGCAGGACCCTTGTTCAGGCGTCCTGCCTCTTTTTCTTAAAAAAACATGATCATTCAATCCCGAACTTCTCTTTTACCTCTGCTGCAATCATCTTCAGCTCTTCTCTTCCTCTAGGGCCTTCGTAATCAGGATGCATCAGTGCATCTATCGCTTCAGGAAGCATTGTGTATGAGCATGAGCCGTCATTTAATGCAAACTTGAGATAGGATTCTGCCAGTGAAGCCCTGCCCCACCCGTGCTCTTTTCTTATCCTGCCTTCCATGGACTCTACATAATCCTGGATAGGAACATTTCTCTCGGCAATAGGGTCATACACCCTCTGCTCTCCTCCTTTTGAATGAATCATAATACCAACCTTGTATTATATATCGCTGTCATTATTATAAATCTTTCCAGATATAATAAAACAGATGTTCATAAAAACAATGATAATCAAACAAATGTTTACAAAAGACCAAAAAGTATTTATACTAATGAATATATGTTTAAGCCAAGATGGATATCTACA
>JAHJCS010000032.1 GCA_018812465.1 Nanobdellota archaeon
CGCAACAGAAAGCTTTGACAAATATGAGTACTCAAAGACAAAGCTTGAATCAGAGAAATTCTTCTGGCAGGTTCTATGCGATAATTACCTTGAGATAATAAAGGACAGGCTCTACAACCAGGACAAGTACTCAAAAGAGGATGTTGAATCAGTCAAATACTCACTCTATACAGCAGTCATTGATGTTTTGAAACTCATGGCTCCTGTCATGCCTTATGTCACAGAGGCAATATACCAGATGTATTTTAAGCAGAGGGAAGGAGAAAAGAGCATACACATTGATTCCTGGCCGGAATACAATGCAAAGCATGTTGACGAGAATTCCGAGAAAGCAGGAGACATGCTTGTTGATATCTCCACTGTTGTGAGGAAAGTGAAGTCAGAGAAAGCACTTGCATTAAAGACAGAAGTAAAGAAGCTCACAATAAAATGCAAGCCAGAGGAGAAGAAGCTGATTGAGTTTGTTCTAGATGACCTGAAGGCTGTGACAAAATCCCTGGAAGTTGAGTTTGGTGATGATACTGATATAGTTTCTGAAGAGTTTAAGATAGGAGTAAAGGTTGGGCTCTAAAAAATTCATATAATCTTTGATCAAAAGAGGTTCTTGAGGTATTATTATGGGTAAAGGCGAGTATAAAGGCAGGTCCAGTGTTGATGGCTGGGAATATGATGCAATCATGCAGAAGGTCTCTCCTTACATGGCAGACTTTCAGGATCTTCTTGGAACTGTAATAAAAGAGCATTTCGGCGAGAGGAAGATTGATATTGTTGAGATTGGGTTTGGCACAGGCTCCACAACCAAAGCCATACTTGATAATAATCCTCAGGCTTACATCCGCGCAATTGATATTGACCTCGGAAACAGAGAAGTAGCTGAGGAGAAGCTGGGTAATCTGGCGAATAGGGTTGTATTCACAGAATCAGATGCTTGCAAATATCTGGGATATCTTCCTGATTCTTCATGCGATGCAGTCGCAACAGCACTCTTCCTGCATAATCTTAATAACTTTGACAGGTTGCTTCTGATAAAAGAGATTTATAGAGCCATAAAGCCAGGAGGACTTTTTGTCAATGCTGATAAATACGCTCTTCCTGACCCAGGATTCAGAAAAGCTCAGGCCTGGCTTATGGATTCATACAAGAAGCATCTTTCAGACAGGCCTGATGTCCTGGAATCCTGGATAAAGCACGAGCTTGAGGATGCTATGCCAGATGTCCTGATGAGAGCATCTGATGCTTTAAGGCAGATGAAGATGGCAGGGTTCTATAATCCAAGGTTTGTCTATAGAAATGGTATAGTGGGTTTGCTTGTTGCTGAAAAGCAATGATAAGCTGCCATAATTAATTCAGATTCTCTTGACCCTCGGGCCTTTTGGAGTGTCTTTTTATATCCCCTTAGGACACTTTCTCAAAATCATTAGCATAATCTGATGAGAACCGGTCCCCCCTATTATAACCGCAGTCTGTGTCTGTTAAGCCGATATTCACACAGCAATTGTCAGATATGCACTCATAGAAATATTCTCTGCCATAGAGCGCGCTTGGCCTCCATTTCCTTTTCCATGAGCCTTCCCTATGTTCCACTCCCAGACTTGCCTGTTCATAGGGCGTTGCTTCAGGTTTGTAGATGCCTTCTTCTTCATAGCTGACTGAGTATGGATCAAAATCATATTCTGGTTCAGGCTTTTTATCCTTCTCCTCTTCTGGCTGGAGATCATATATCACATTCAATATTGGATTATTTTCTTCTGCATCATCTTCAGGAACCTCCCTATTCTGCCCTAAAGACCCTTCCATGATCATCTCTCTTTGAATCTTATCAAAGAAATAGTATCTGCCTCTATCAAAAGCCAAGTCAACAATATCTGTCCTGCTGAATCCCTGGTCAAGCATCATCTGGACAACTTCCTCATCACTCAAGTCATCCAAGACCTCTCTGAAATAGCCTCCTGAGAACATGAAGTCATCAGGTATTGGCATGTCTGGATCATTAGGGTCATCATGCACCCTGAGGAGCATTGTCCTTCCATTGTCTGAATACAGCAGTTCTCCTTCTCCATCATAATTCTCTGTCTTTATGCTGAATCTATCATCTCTGAATTCATCCATTCTTGGATAATCAATCATCATATCTCCAGTAAATCCCTTTGATTTGATAGTGACATCTGTTCCTCCGATATCCAGCACTGCAAGCTCTTTGTTGCGCAGGATATAAGGGCTTTCCCACCATTCCAGAGAAGCCTTGGGATATTTATCATCTTCATCAAGCCTTAATTCTCCAAGCGTGCCTTCTTCCATCAAAATCATCCTGTCATTGCCAACATTGATCTCAAAATCACCATTTATATTATATCCTTTAATGTCATCTGCAGCAACAAAATGAGCTAAATTCTCTAGCTCACCATCAACATTCATGTATGATTTGATATATGTTCCATATGGGTTGCCTTCTTCACTCTCAAGAGGGTTTCCATCAACATTTCCAAAAATACTTACTACTTTACCATCTTTTTCTGTAACCGTTGTTCCTGCTAAAGGTTCACCATAACCATCAACTATGCTGATATGAGTATTTTCTCCCTGGATTATTGCTTCTGTTAATCCATCTCTTGAATCAAAACTGAATTTACCATTCTCATTTGCACTTATTCCAATATGGCTTCTCATAAACTCAAATTCATCAGGTATATCAAGACCATTCATCCTGCTTTCATCAAAATTTGCATAACTGCAACGATAATTGCACTCATCAACATTCACTGAATTGCTTCCAGCAAAACTAGCAGACCCTCCTTCTAATAATGTTAACATTGAGAGGGTTCTATCATCATTTCCATAAAATAATTCTAATTGATTATCCGTGTCTATTGAGTTAAATTTTCCGTCAGCAAAATCAACTATGACACTCTCACTTCCTCTAAGTATATATTCAGTTGATGGGTCTTCAAGATCAACTCCTCTGAATATATAATCTAATCCTAAATTTAAAGTTAAAGTACCCTGCATTCTTGTTATCAATCCATTTGTATCAAATGAGACTGCAGCTGGTTCTCCAGTTAAATGAACTTCTATAGGGTTTCCATCTGATATTGTTCTTACTGTGATATCATTGCCACTCACTGAACAGACTAATCCTGAGGTACATTCAAAAATACCATCACCTGTCAAGGTGACATCTCCAGTCAGCAGATATGTATTGCCATCAATTGAGACTTCAGATCCTTCTGCGCTGCTTAAGGTGACAATTCCATTAG
>JAHJCS010000004.1 GCA_018812465.1 Nanobdellota archaeon
AGCACTATCTCAAAACCTGCCACAAGCCGCGCAGCAGGAGATATAGGGAGCACGTCTCCATAACCTACTGTCGCAAAAGTGACAATGCTATAATAAATGAATGTGGAGTAGCTTTTTTCCATATCATGGCTGTACTCAAAAGCATTTGGATTTGTAGGGTCATTCGCAATATCATGATATATCACCCCAAATCCAGATACATAAAACATCACTATAGCTGTGTATACAAGCATTATCAGAAGCTGCCTGTGATGGTTGAACCAGTCAGCTATATCTCCGACCATTCCAAGAACCTCTGGTGCATAGACAAATGTGAGCAGGATATAGCTTCCAAAATATATCAGGAGGCTGAGGATCAATGAGTAATCTCCTGCAAGCATAGAAGGCACTGTGAAAGCGAATCCAACTATGAGGAAAGCAAGCAGCGCAAACCTTATCCCTTTAATGCTTTCTCTCCTCCTTATGAATGGGATTATAAAGAAGAATATTATTGTAGTGAAGAAGACCATGAGTATCTCTATTGCAATCTTAGGAGAAACTTGAAGGTATGCCCCAACCCTTCTTGCAAAATACAATGATACTGCCAGAGCTAATAATAGGGGAATAAAGAACAGGAGATTGTATTGCACTAACTTAAGGATTGAGATGTCATCTTTTCGTTCATGCAGCTGCTCACCCTCTTTTTTCATAATAACTTCTTTTATATCAAGATTTATATATTTTGTGTATGAAAACAGCATGGAAATATTAATAAATGGCAATCAGATTTACTGGGGTATGGAAAAATTTTGGCATAAATTGGAGCTTTTCATTGACTGGATAATCCCTTACTCTTTGGTGCTTCTTTTTGTGCTTGTGATCGCAGAGCTAGCTTTCCACAGCTATGTTGAGCACTACCTCATTTACATCAATCTCGCAGATTACGCAATAATAGCCATATTTGTGGCAGACCTCATATTCAAGTATTTTAAAATAAGAAGAATACCCACTTTCCTCAGAAAATACTGGCTTGATATCATTGCAGTCTTCCCTTTTTTCCTTATATTCAGGCTTTTTGAAGGGGTTATACTGGCAATGGGGACTTCCCAGCTAATAAAGCAACCTCAGGCAATACTCCATGGAGGTATTGAGCTGCTGGAGAAGGAAGGTGCAAGGATTGTGAGAGCAGCAGAACAAGCAGGAAAAGTGAGCAGGACAAGGCTATTATTCAGGTTCTTAAGACCTATCCAGAGGCTGCCTAGATTCCTGAAGATATTTCCTTATTTCGAGAAGCCTACTCATGAACACCACCAAGTGATCAGAGCAATGCACAAGATCAATCCAAAAAGGATTATCGCAAAAAAAAGAACAAATAAGACAAAGAGGTGAGAATATCTCTAACCCTGAATCATACCTTGCTGATTGGATGATAAGGTTCCTGAAGAACAAGGATCTTATCCTAAGAAGAATCATTGACATAGCCCATAAGAAAGATGACAATCTGATAATAGTCAATATGAATGGAGGTATTACACAGGCTCTTGTTGTGGAGCCTTTCCTGGAGAAAAGCAGAATAGACTCCATCCTCAAGAAGCTTTCTGGTTATGAGGTCTGCTCAATAGTCTGTTATAACACTCAGGATAATTTCAATGCTGTTGTTGAAAGCTGGCCTGTCCTTGCGAAGTTCAAGAGGAATTTCAGCATAAATTTCATAAATCCTTTCTCAAGGACAGAGAAAAGATGGGTTGTATATCCTCAGACCCATGATCTTATCAGCGAGAAGATGAAGCAGAGCTTAAAGATCCTCGCATCAAATGTTGAGACAACAACAAAGAAGGAGATAGAAAAGGTCGTTTTATGATGACAATCAAATAATCCTGACTACTGGAACTATTAAATCATCTGTTCTTATAGACATATTCAAGCCACAATCTTTTGAATGCAGGTATTGTTGCAGTTGACAGGACAAAAGCAATAGCAGGCACAATTGAGTTTATGAAAGGCTTGGGCAGGCCTGCAACATAAAAGAATATCACTATCACAATATATGTCAGGACTGAGATCATTATCTTGCGCGACCAGCTTGTCTCCCATGCTATGTCTGCTTCAACTCTTTTGTTCCTGGATTTGATATTGTCAATCTCTTCTTTTAATCTGTTATTTTGTTTCATTATTTCTTCCTCTTCTGGTTAACTTAAGGTACAATCAGGTTTATTGCTTTGTGATAAACTCTTGCTGTTACAGGAGTCTTTCCTCCTATCTCGCAATCAACATGCCAGAGAGCCTTTGGTCTGGATACAACCTTGACTTCTTTTGCTTTATGATACTCTATATCCTTGAAGTTGATATGGGTTGATGTGAGTGTTCCAACAGCATATCTCATGAAGCTTATCACATCTTTTCCCTTGAATAT
>JAHJCS010000033.1 GCA_018812465.1 Nanobdellota archaeon
GCTCTACAGATTCCAGGCCCAGATCTTCGCAGAGAAAGGCCCAAAAGGAGAAGTTGAGAAAAAGGAGCTGTAAAGATTACCAAGGCCCTACTGGATCGCCAAGCAGATCCCATCTTAATGCAGAGACATAATCAAATGGGTAGACTTTCTCCATAAATCTGTACATAGGATCCCATTCCTCAAAATAAACAAGAGTAGCATGATCATGTTCTTTTATAGCAGCATCCTTTGCAGGCTGGGATGCCATGCTTGAGAAGATATAATGACCTTTGAACTCATCTGCAATATCACTAAGCTCCTTTGCTTTCTCTTTGCCTGCTTCTGTGTCTGTGTATGAATAGATTATAAGCGCATAGGTCATAAAAGAGATTGTGCAAGAAAGCTTAATAAGACTTTCCAAAGAAATTCCGGAAGATTTGCGGGCATTATGCTACTGCAAGCATTCCCTTGATATGCACTTCAGACAATGCAATATCTCGATATATTTATCTCTTGATCTATGCATTTTGCACAGAATCAAGTCTTCATATTTCATAAACTCCTGGATAAAGAACTCTGGTGCATAAAGTCTAAGATTCTCTTCAAAGATAAGTTCAGCAGTCAGACTATCCTTTATCAAAGCTGAGAACAAGATATTTGCGTCTATCACCAGATCCATCTATTTCTTCCTCAATTTCTCTGCAACTTTTTTGTTTACTTCTCTTCCCAGCCTCAAGGCATCTTGTTCAGTGAACTCACTGTCTTTTGTGAATTCCTTGAATCTCTCCAGCATCATCACTCTCTTTTTGATAGCCTCTCTTGCCACAGCGCTCCAGTTGATTTCTGGAAACTGGTCCATCTCTTGCTTCAGATCCTTTGGTACTGATAGGGTTATGCTTACCATCTTATGACCTCCATATATAGTATATTACGTTTATTATGTGTAATATGTTTATATATTTAAAGCTTTAGGTCATAAGCAGCATCATAAGGGCTCTTCACATCAATGAGCCTCGGCGCAGCAACATGCACATAGACAGAAGTTGTCCTGATGTCAGAATGGCCAAGCAATTGCTGAACTGTGAGTATATCATAACCATCCTCAATGAGGTGGGTGGCAAAAGAATGGCGGAGAGTGTGGCAATGCACATCCTTCTTCTTAAGTCCAGCTTTCTTCACAGCCTTCTTGACAACCTCCTGAGGAGTCCTGATATCAATATGCCTTGATTTCCTTCCTTCAAAAACCCAGCCCTTTCCAGTAACCTCTTCAATATCAGCAACAATCCTTTTTGCAATAATGAACATCCTGTCTTTTGAGCCCTTTCCCCTGCGCACCCACCCAATACATCTTTCAAGCTCAAGATCCTCAGGTCTGAGCCTACAAAGCTCACTCAGTCTCAGGCCAGCTGAGTACATAAGCTCAATCATCAGTTTGTGCTTTGGATTGCTGATGGCATCAATAAGCCTAACAACCTCACCCTTAGAAAGCACAACAGGCAGTCTCTTAGGAACCTTAGAATATTTAACCCGTAACAATATTCTCTTGCAGAGTATCTCCTGCATAAGAAAGCGAAGAGCATTCACATACACATTCACAGTAGAGCCAGCAGCACCAGAATCCACAAGATGATCAACATAGGCCTGAATATCTCCTCGAGTCACTCTGCGAGGCTCTTTCCACACCCTGCAGAAGAACTTCTGTACACAGGCCTGATAAGTGCTTATTGTCCTGGGACTATATCCCCTTCTTTTGCATTCCCTCTCAATAAGATAGAGAACATCCATAGGCCTGAACCAGGCCTTCAAATATTAATAAGCCTTTCCCAGGAAAAAGCGGATTATTTCCGGCCAGAAAGGGCCTGAACAGGCCAGAAAAGGCCATAATGACCCCGGCCAGAACACCTTGATATGGCCCATAAAGGCCAGAAACACGCTTCATCGCATACAAAGAGTTATATGAAATTAAGAATTTGTTGTAATTTTGGTCATGCAGGAAACTTCCGATACATTTAAATCTTACAATAGCTATTCACCTCTATTATGGAATCTATTTACTATCATCCACAGAATAAAGAATACTTTTCTAAACTGCTCTCTTTTGTTAAAGAACTTTCTGAGATATGCAAAGAACTCAACATAAATCCAATAGTTTATGGAAGCGTTCCTTATGCGTTCTATACAAAAGATGAAACAATAAACATTAATGACATTGATATTCTTGTTCCAGAATCCTCTTTTGTAAATTTAATCAACAAAATCAAAGAAAATGAAAACTTGCGCTATGAAGAAACTGATTATCACTCATTGAAAGTATTCAAAGATGACGCAAAAATTACATTTGACGCAATTGAAGAATACTATAAAGATCTTCCTCATGAGTTTGTTGAGATA
>JAHJCS010000034.1 GCA_018812465.1 Nanobdellota archaeon
CATCAATTTAGCCACACCATACCACATAATCGTTTTGGGACAAAAGCTTCCGGATGGCCAAACTCCGGAAAATTCAAAACATCTTGATGTAAGAGTACCATGGAGAAAAGGTAGTCCTTTCTTGACCGATCTTGTAAAGTCAGTATTGCCGGACCTTGTTTCTTTGCCACAAGGCCCTGCCGAAATAGAGAAATTTATAAGACAAATTCTGTCTTTAGCACCAATCGAGGAAGAGGCAGAAGCAAACTTACTACTTCATCTTGCCTATATTCACTATCAACAAGGAAAATTTAGCGAGGCAGAAGAGGAACTAAAGAAAGCCCTCTCCCTGGAATCGTTTAATAAAGACTTGATGATTGGTTTCCATTATGCCATGGGCTCATATTATGAAAGACAAGGCAAGTTGAGCGAAGCAGTAGAGAAATTTGAAGAGATTGTTAAAGATCAAGAAAGATTTAGAGAAGAAAATTTTATAGGCGGTGCCCATTTTCATTTAGGCTGTATTTACAACAAGCTTAGAAAAAAGGAAAAGGCAAAGCAGCATTTTGAAGAATGTCTAAGATTATCCCGGAGCATAAAAAGGCAAAGGCATATTTAGTTAGGGGCTCTGAAGATTGAATCATAAAGATAAGATTTCTATTTTTGTTATTACTGGTGGCGAAGATCAGCCATGCCCTACAATTCGTCTGCTTAGCCCAATGAAATATTTAGCAAGGGAAGGACTTGTAGAAGTTACCTATTTCTTTTGGGATGGTGAATATACAGACGCAGATTTTAATCATCTTGAAGATAGATGGAACTTAGCTGATATCGTAATCTTGCAGAGGGACATTTCTTTAGAAGGGATGTTCTTGATCCGTGAGATGATAGACAGGTGCGGGAAAGTTTTTGTCTATGAGATAGATGATAACTTAATGGAAGTTCCCAAAACACATCCCGGGGTTTTTTGGTATCTCAGTTATAAAGAAGTTATTAAGTCTATAATTTCTAAAAGTGATGCCATTACCACAACTACCCCTATACTTGCCAGGCACCTAAAACAGTTGAATCCGACTATATATGTCCTTCCAAACCTGATAGACCCTGAGCTATTTTTGAAAAAAAACTCCAAGAAAGATAAGTGTAGGAAAGTAGTCTTAGGTTATATAGGCACACCAACACATCTATCTGATTTTAGTCCTGTTGTACCAGCAATTAAGCAGGTATTAGAAGAATCTGATGGGAAAGTCATCTTTCGCTCAATAGGTTTTCTTCCAGATGAGTTGCGTAATTTCCCCAATGTTGAGTATCTTGCAAAAACAGATTATAAGGAATATGCTAAGAACTTACGGAAGGCCAGTTTTGATATTGGATTGGGCCATCTTGAAGATAATCTATTTAACCGTTGTAAAAGCAATATAAAATTTTTGGAATATGGAATATATGGCATTCCAGGCATATGGTCAAATATCGCGCATTATGCAGAGACTGTGATAGATGGAGAAAACGGAATATTGGTGAAAGAGCATAACAGTAAAGCCTGGTATAGAGCTATCAAACTTTTGATAGCGGATGACGAGCTTCGTAAGAAATTATCATTAAATGTGAAGAAGGCTATTTTGGACAAATTTCTATTACCAGAACAGGTTTATAAATGGTATGAATTATATAAATCTTTAATAGAGGGCAATAAAAACAAGAAGTTATACGAGAACAAAAGTAATGACCAAAACTTTCTTCGTAAACTCCTTATGATAAGAAAAGGAGAGCATGAAGTGCCGATTCGTAAGTATATGGATAAGGCAATAAAAAGATATGAGAATGTCTTGTGTGGGCATGAAGAGCTTTTATCACCAGGCAACCTGGAAGGAATATTATTTATTCATTATAGATTGGGCTCATTTTATAAAAGACAAGAAATCTTCAGGAAAGCAGAAGAACACTTCAAGACAATAATATATCTGAGCAATAAGATGTTACTTATTGAACCAAGCAGAAGATACAGAGGAGGAAGCCATTTTCACTTAGGGTGCATTTACAAAGAGCTTGGAGAAAAGAAAGAGGCAAAACACCACCTTGAAGAATGTCTTAAGATTATCCCGGACCATAAAAAGGCAAGGGAGTATTTGGCAAAACTTTTGGATAGGCTTTAAACTTGACGGTTGCTTTATTCTATGATATTTTAAAGATGAAAGAGGATAATATAAGAGAGGGAGGATTAATGTATGATAAAAACAGTAACGTCAAAACTAAACAGTCGATATCAGATGGTACTTCCCAAAGAAATTAGGGATGTTTTAGGGGTCAAGCCAG
>JAHJCS010000035.1 GCA_018812465.1 Nanobdellota archaeon
CATTTCTTTTTCTTTTCCTTGAATTCCAGAGCAGCAGAATTGATGCAGTATCTCTTTCCTGTCGGAGCTGGACCGTCACTGAACACATGGCCCAGATGACTGCCACATTTTGGGCAAATAACCTCTTTTCTTGGCATTATAATGCTGAGATCAAGCTTGGTCTTCACTCCGTCCTTCTCTGCTGGCTTGGTGAAGCTTGGCCAGCCTGTGCCAGAACCAAACTTGTCATCTGAAAGGAACAGCCTGTGTCCGCAAGCAGCGCATACATACTCCCCTTTTTTCTTGTTATCCAGGTATTTGCCTGTAAAAGCCCTTTCTGTGCCTTTCTTCCTTAGTATAGCATACTGCTCAGGTGTAAGGCATTGATTCCACTCAGTTTCTGTTTTCTTCATATATAAAAGAGTATACATGCTGATTTTATATAACTATTGGATAGCAAAGCTTTATAAACCACCTATGGGTTGGGGCACTACAGAAGTATGGGATATCCAAAAGATTACCCAGACTATAGAACAGGAGGAGAAGTAAGATGAGCGGATATGATGAAGGAGATTATGGTGGAGGCTCAGGCGGCCAGAGAAGCCATAGAGGCCCTAATAGGCAAAGAAGTAGCGGCGGTCACAGCGGAGGCTTTGGCGGCGGTGGCGGAAGCTTTGGTGGCCCAAGAAGAGGAGGTCCAAGAAGAGATTTTGATGGACCTCGAGAGATGCATAAAGCAATATGTGCTGATTGCGGCCAGGAATGCGAAGTGCCTTTCAAGCCAGCAGAAGGCAGAGAAGTTTTCTGCAAAGAATGCTATAGAAAGAAGAAAGGATTCTGATTCTAATTCATAGCAGTTTTTTTAATTTTTTTTAATTTTCTATTATTTATTTTCAGCAGTCATCTAGAAATCTCTTCAAAGAGCGCTTTTGCTGCAGTCTCTGGACCTGTTGTTTCAAACCCATGGATACCAAGCCTTGTTCTCAACTGAGCGACTCGCACACCTGAGGTGAACAATGCTTTAAAATATTTGACTGCAAGCTTATCATGGATCTCCTTGTACTGGGGAGGACCAAATATATTAGCAAAATAAGAATGAACAAGCCCTTTCTCGTTTGTTGTTCCTTTAGCCATTCTCGCTCCCTGCTCAAATATCTCAAGAGCTTCTTCAGGGGTCTTTAGTTCATCAAAAAAAGGATGATTATCATCAATCTCCTCATAATTGTTTGCATACAGGAAATAGTCAACCTTGTAGCCATGAAGCACTTCCTTGAGTGTTGTAACTGGCAGCGCTGCCCGGGCATTGATCTTCTGAGGGCTGAATATTATTGACCTGTCAATATTGCCGAATGTGAATCCTGGCTGAAGGTCGTCCAGCCTCACAAAAGCTCCGGTCTCTGTGCCATAAGCCTTGATCTCATCCCCTGAAATCTCTATTGACCCCATATCATCAAATATTATGCTCATATTCCTTATGTATTTCTCTCCAAGAACACGGAATGCCTCCAAGGACTCAGATTTTCCTGCTCCTGTGTCCCCAACAATTATGATGTTGGCTGACTTGCCATTCTTAAGGCTGATCCTGACCATTGCTCCATGCACAGGCAACCTTCCTCGTTTCATCATTATGATGTTATGCATTGTGAGCATCATCTTTTTTACATAACCAAAATATGCAAATTCATCAGTATTAGGCACAGCTGCAACAAACATATTATTTTTCTCATCATCATAGAACACTGTCTTGCTGTCATACTTTTTCAATGATTCTTTAGGAACACCATAAGCATAGATTGCATCCGGCTGTTTTTTTCTGTCATCCTCATCGCAGAGATCAAAAAGATTCACAAGAGCAGTGCCCAGACCTATCATCTTTTTATGGAAGAAGAGATGGATCATGAGATCTCCTACTTTTGCCGGATAGCACAACCATTCATTTGAGTTTATTTCAGCATCATTGAGGGGATTAGAATCTACTCTAAGGAATTGCCCGCTTCTTGTGTTCATTGGAGGGTCTATTATCAGAGGAGGTTCTATAAGGACCTGCTTTACAAAATTGATGTCTTTCATCTTTTCATAATCTTTAGGGCATGGCCAGTCTTCTTTTGCTACTATCAGCCCAACCTGGCATCCTGCAGGCATCTGCCTGTAGATTCTCAGGTCTTCATGGGTTATATTCCGACAGATGTCTCTATATACCTTCCTTACAAGATAGTTGAGGGTCTCTATGGTCTCATTGAATGTCCTTCCAGGGGTGTCATGCAATGCATTTCCCTGGCCATTCTTTGAATATATTATAAGGAATCTTTCATAATTACGCCAGTGATTGTAAAGATGCTCTACAAACTGGTGAAGGCTGTAGATATCATTGAAGCATTCAGAGAATTCAGGTGATTCCTTGATTATCTTCTCCTTTGGCATCTCTGCAAGCTTCTGGAGAAGAGTCACTATAAAACCTTCCTGCTCTTTCTCGGGCATTTCTGGGAATAGGTCAAGAAGAGGAGAATCAATCTTTCTAAGGTGAATAAGACATTTATGCACAACTTCCTTGAATATGCTTGTGTGAGTTACCTCATAGGGTTCTTTGCAGATATTGCCGTCACTATGGATAATGACCTGCTTGCCGTAAAATGAAAATTCTGGTTTGTCCATTTCAATCAGTGCTCATTCATGATAGGGCCAGGAATAGGCCTAAAACTCAATAAATAATATGAAGATTATAGAACTCCAGGATAGTATTTATTTAAATGGTTTGTGGTGGTGAGAACCCTAAAACCATGAGTTATTCAAGAAATCACTTCCTTTTCCAGACTATGGAATTATTCTTCTTAACAGACCTTATCCTGTGCATGGGAATCTCAGCAGTTTCCAACACTCCTTCTGGATTGAGCTTCTCAATAACTATAAAATCCCCATCGATCTTGATTATATCCCGGCCTTTGATCTTTTTCTCCTTTTTCTCAATCCGGTCAAGATAATAGAAAGTGTAGTCTTTTTTTTTCTTTGGAATCCCAGAGGATTTTGTTCAGAAGTTCTTTGATTGTCATGCTACTTTCTTCAATTCCCTCTTCTTTTTTATCCTAAGAGTGTTGCCGCCGCCCTCAAAGCAGATATACAGTCCAGGTTCTGGGAAGAAGTTTAGTTTATACTTCTGCAGGTACCCTGGAAAGGTCTCATTGATGTAGACATGTCCGCCGATTGTCTGATCTATCCGGTACTTATCTTTGTTATAATCCTTCCTGAATTCCTTGACAGCGGCAGGACTCCTGACAAACATAACAACCTTCAGCTTTTCTCCTGATACTCTGCCCCCTCCAGGAGTCATCTTCTGGATGAACCATTCCTGCCTGCCAAAGGTGTGCTCATGCTGTTCCAGCTCATATTCTGATCCGGATTCAGTCTCAATGAGATAATACCTGATAGTCATATAAATTCTTCCTCATACTCTGTCCTCTCAGTTATTTCTCCCCTCAGGTTCTCTGCCAGGAGCTTCTTTGTCTCTTCAGGAGAATAATTGCCGAGGAGCCAAGCCAGTTTTATGAAAGCAGTCTCTGGAAGCATATCCTCGAGAAATATGCATCCGATATTTGAAAGCCTTCTTAAGTTTGTGTATACATCAGGATGCACTCGGCCATTAATGCACTGAGAAGTCACTGCAACAATACCTCCTTTGGCTATGAAATCTTTCAGAATCTTATGATTCTTAAGATTATCTTCACCTAGGTTAGTGGGAGCATGGCCAAGGCCTGTGCCTTCAATCACAAATCCTTTGTAATTCTTTGTGTAGAATGCGAATAGTTCAGGATCCATATTTGGATGGGTTTTCAATAAGCCCACATTATTCTCAAATCTGTCCTTGAGCAGGATTCCTTTTGTCATATCACTTGGTTTGTTAAGGAAATCTATCTTGCCTAACTTAAAATCAATGAAAGCAATAGGTTCTGTGTTGATTGCCCTAAAAGCATCTCGTCTTGAGGTGTGCATCTTCCGGGTCTTTGTTGCAGGAAGTATGGCGCATTTATCATCACTGCTATGATGATGCATGCACACAGCGATTCCCTTGAATCCTGTCTCAGCTATGAATCTTGCAGCGCAGATCAGATTCATTGCAGCATCTGTGCTTGGCCTGTCTGAACTTCGCTGTGAACCAACAATCAGGACAGGAATATCAATCCTCTCAAACATAAATGCAAGTGAAGCAGCAGTATAAGTCAGAGTGTCAGTACCATGCCCTATTATTATTCCGTCGGCTCCTTTTTCAGCGTTCCTCTTGACTGCAGCTGCAATCTTCTGGTGGTCAGAGAACATCATATCTTCTGACATCATATTTGCGACAAGCTCGCACTTGATATTGGCAATATCTTTTATCTCAGGAACCATATCAACAAGGTCTTTTGCTGTGAACTGTGCTATGACTCCTCCAGTGCTGTAGTCTACCTTGGAGGCTATTGTTCCTCCAGTATGCAGGACAATGATTTTCTTGAGGCCTTTCTTCTCTGGAATGTCAGATTTCCCTTTTTTTGTGTCTTTTCTTGCCTCGACAACCTTGATCTCCTTCACTTTTTCCTTGCTGATGCCAATATTGTATCCGCTCTCAAGCTTTAGAAACAAAGAATCAGCTGAATCAGGCATGAGTATTCCTTCAACAGCCTTATCGTCGTAGATAATCTGAACTTTGTCTCCTGGATTTGCCATGTTCCAGCTTAGATACCTCAGATTTATAAAGTTTATTGGCCATTAAAGGCTTAAAAAGAAAATATTTATAAACAACCTTTAAATCAGGGGGTTTTACTTTATAATACCTGAGATAAAAAATGATTCCAACAAAAGTTTTTTTCACAAAAGGCGTGGGAAGGCACAGGGAAAAACTGGCTTCTTTTGAGCTTGCTCTCAGAGATGCAGGAATACAGCACCTGAATCTTGTGAATGTTTCTTCAATATTTCCTCCTAACTGCAAGATAATCTCAAGGAAAGAGGGATCCCAGCTGATTAA
>JAHJCS010000036.1 GCA_018812465.1 Nanobdellota archaeon
CCTCAACAGGTCAAAGACCCAGTCTCCATTGATTGTCATTGATCCAGTGCAGCCTGACAGGAATGCTGCAGCTGCGCTTGGAGAAGAGAAATTTGAGCTGTTCAGGAAGCGGGCAGCAGAGTTCCTAAGATCTCCGTCCAAAAGATTCTTTGTCCAGGAGAAGATTGACATTCAAGAGATAATCAAAAAAGCTGGAGACGCTAAGACAATATTATTGGATGTTGAGTCAGGCAAAGGGAAAGAGGATGTTGTTGGAGCAAAGCTCCTAAAGACGCTGCAGTTCATAGAGAAGCAGCTGAAGATGAACTGTTTCAATGTGAAGAGCACAGGATGGAAGTGGGACAAGAAGAAGAAAGCTGTTTTCTGGATAGCAGTGGACAAGGAAGACCTCAGCAGGAAAGCAATATGGGAAGGCCCTCCAGTGAAAGCGACCAGCCATTATGAAAGGTTCAAGAGTGTCCACAAAAAGACATTTGAGAAGGATGGGAAGATATATGCGGAAGTGGACAGGAAGTTTGTCAATGCAGAAAGATTTATAAAACATCTGATGAAAGATGAGTATATCAAAGAGAGAGTTAAAAGCATCAGTTTAAGATAAATATTAGCCTTAGAGGTGATCAAGATAAAAGCTATGATACTGGCAGCAGGATATGCCACAAGACTTTACCCATTGACAAAAGACAGGCCAAAGCCATTGCTTCCGGTCGCAGGAAAGCCTATGGTTGAGTACATCATAGAGAAGCTTGAGCCTATAAAAGAGATAGATGAGGTCTATATTGTCACAAACAACAAGTTCTACAGCAAGTTCATTTCATGGTCTCAGGGATATGAATCCAGCAAGAAGATAGTGATCCTGAATGACAAATCAATGTCTGAAGAAGACAAGCTTGGAGCAATAGGAGATATGAGATTCTTCCTAGAACAGGGCAGGATAAAGGATGATGTCATAATAATTGGCGGAGACAACCTGTTTGAGTTCCAGATGAAGGATGTGATTGATTTCTTCTATGACAAGAAAGAGCCTGTTGTTGTCCTGCATGACATCAAGCACCATGAGCTTGCGATGAGATTCGGCGTTGTTGAGATAGACGGGAATGAGAAGCTGATAAGCTTTGAGGAGAAGCCCCAGAGCCCAAAAACCACTCTGATAGCAATCTGCATGTATCTTCTGCCTAAAGAGAGCCTTCATATGATCAATGAATATCTTGAGAGCGGAAAGAATCCTGACCAGCCAGGAAGATACATTGAATGGCTGCACAAGGTCAGGCATGTTTTTGGGTTTGTGTTTGAGGGTGAATGGTTTGACATAGGAGACCATGACAAGCTGGCTGAGGCCAATGAGGTCTATGAGAAGAAAAATAAGGCAAGACCGGCCTGATTCTTGAGGGCCCTAATGAACCCCAGAATCTGGGAAATAATTCTTATTGTGCAGATTATCTGACTCATCTATCTCTTGCATTGAATAAAAAAATATTTAAACATAGGTAAAAGCATATTGATTATGGCAGTGGGCAGGATAACAGGAAAGAGCACAACACTGGAGTTTGAGCTTGAGGTAGAGGATAATCTAAGAAAGTTTGAGTATCTTCAGCTGCCTCATCCTGAAAGTAATGAGAACACAGAGGTATTGTGCCAGGTTGTAGAGATAACCAAGTCAGGAGACAAGACAACTGCAAAATGCAATATCATAGGATACAGGAAAGACAACAGGATAAGACAGATGATGGTGCCTTTTGATCCTGGGACTGAGGCAGAGAGAGCGACAGATGATTTCGTGAGCGAGATAATAAGGATAGAGAAGAACAGGTATTCTGCAGAGATAGGCAAGCTCCAGGGAAAGAACATTGATGTGTATATTGACTTGAGAAAATCATTATCAAAACATATAAGCATCCTTGCAAAGAGCGGTTCAGGAAAGTCATACTGCACAGGAGTGCTTATTGAGGAGATAATAGAGAAGGGCATTCCGGTGATAGTGATTGATCCGCATGGAGAATACAACACACTGAAGTATCCTGGAGATAACAAAGAGATAGCCAAGAGTTACATAAGCCAGATTGAAGAATATGGGGATATAAGGATAAATCCTAACCTAAAACCGCTGAAGCTGTCAAATCCAAGTTCTACTGAGGAGATAATCCATATCCTGCCTGCAAAACTGAACCCTAACCAGCAGGCATTGGTGTACGGAGCTCTGAATAACCTTGATTCATTTGACTTTGAGTCGCTTATTATAGAGCTAGAATCAGAGGAGAATCCCTCTAAATGGACCCTGATAAGCATGATTGATCATATAAGGAAGAAAGAGCTTTTCTCGTCAAGCCCCACAAACTATAATGAGCTCATCCAGCCAGGGAAATGCTCCATAATCAATCTCAAAGGAGTTGATCCAGATATACAGCAGATAATAGTCTACAAACTCATGAACGACCTCTTTCAGCAAAGGAAAAGAGAGAGGATCCCCCCATTCTTTGCAGTCATTGAAGAAGCCCATAATTACTGCCCAGAAAGAAGCTTTGGAGAGGCAAAAAGTTCCAAGATACTAAGGACAATAGCCTCAGAAGGAAGAAAATTCGGGATGGGTCTTTGTATAATAAGCCAGAGACCTTCAAGAGTTGATAAATCTGTGCTTAGCCAATGCAGTACTCAGATGGTGCTTAAGATAACAAACCCTCATGATATAAAAGCAGTCTCTAATTCAGTTGAAGGGATGACCTATGAGACAGAAAAAGAGATAATAAACCTGCCTATTGGGGAAGCTCTTGTCACAGGTGTAGTTGATATGCCCCTTTTTGTGAGAATACGGGAAAGAAGGACAAAACATGGGGGAGAGCAGGTTAATCTCTTGAGTGAAGAAGATACTCCAGGAGAGGACATAATAAAAGGAATAGAGGAGTTCAAGAACAAAGACATACTTCCGCTTATCCTGCCAGGATTAAGCAAGAAGGATCTTATGCTTATGAATGATACCCAGATAAAGATAAACACTTATCTTGTTCCTTCAGTCATATTCACATGCTATACTGAAGGTGAATTCAGGATACTTGTAGACCTTATCAATGGAAAGATCATAAAAGATATTGACAATGATATATCATATGATCTGCCTGACCTGAGCAATCTTTCACCTAATGAGATGGAAACAATCAAGATGAAAGATGATTTCACTGCTGCAGATGTGATGCTGAGAAAAGGCATGGACTTCTCAAGTGCAATGAATCTCTGTGAAACAATGGCCAGCAAAGGTTACCTTGAGAAGATAGACAATAAGTACAGAACAAAACAAGGCATGATGATTGATATAATCAAATGCAACACTTTTAAGGATGTTGAATACAAAAATGTGGATTATGAGAGAAAACTTGAGAAAAAGATAGAGATTGATGAGATCAAACAGAAGTTAAGCAAACTCACTGAGATAAAAGATCATAAAGAATGTTTTATTGTATGGCACAAGATAAAGAGTCAATAAGCAGAATTTGATGATTGCAGACTTTCAAAGCAATATTTATATAATAAAAGAGGATAAACAGCCTTATGAATAACATAATAGAGATGATATTGATCACGCTTCTTCCTTTTCTAGAGCTAAGAGCAAGCATACCTTATGGGATACTTAAGCTTGGCATGGGATGGATAGTTGTCTTTGCTGTATGCGTCATCGCAAACATTGCTCTTGCTCCGGTAGTGTACTTCTTTCTTGACAAAGTGATCCATATCTTTCTCAGGATAAAAGTGATCAACAGGATTTACCAGCATTATGTTGAAAAGACCCAGAAGAAGATACACAAATATGTTGACAAGTATGGTGAATGGGCACTTGCACTGTTCATCGCAGTGCCACTTCCAGGATCAGGGGTGTACACTGGAATGCTTGCTGCATATCTTCTTGGGCTTGGCTACAAGAAATCATTCTATGCTGCGGTGATAGGAGTATTGATTGCAGGGATTATTGTGACACTGATAAGTGTGACTGGGTCTGAGGCATGGTTCTTCCTGATCAAGATGAATGGATGATTGGACACTAAAATATATTATGTTCTTACGATAGCTTCGGAAAATATACGGAAGTAGCATATAAAAGAAGGTAATCTTCATTGATTTGGTTGTTCTTTCAATAAATTCGTGATATATCCGGAAATTATATAGAAACTGATTTTAAAAATAAAACCTCAGAAAGAGGTATGGTAGAAACAATTGAACAACTGGATGAATCAACATCATTAGACCTTAAAATAAGGCTTCTTACAGAGGGTTTAGATGTGGATGCTGAGTCAATAAGGCAGAATTTTCCTGATATCCAGGATTATAAGGTCAATAATCTCAAGGTATCAGACAGGCACTTTGCAAAGCCTGGAAGCAAAATAAGGTACTATATCCCTGATGAGCTTATGCTTCATGAGGATGGAAAGAGATCTGTTGTCAAAGTCTATTATACCCAGAATTCAAGACTCATGCTTTCGCATGATGGAGAAGATCTCATAATATCAGACAAAAACAATGGAGATAAAACACACCAGGCTATCTCTTTATTGAAGAAGAGCGTAGTGCACCAAAAAGAGATTGAAGGCAGCAGATTGAGCGAATATGTGAGTGTTGTGGGTCTTGATAAGGTATCAGTTATACCTTATGATGGCTGCTCTAATTGGGTATTAGGGAATCAATGCAAATTCTGTGGAGCCAATCCAAAGAGACTTGGATTTACAAAAGGAAAGCCTAATGTGATTGAGATAGGATCAGATTATGGCAACAATATCTCTGGATGGTGGAACCACAACAGAGAGAATTCGCTGGCAGGTATCAGAGAAGGTATTGCGGCTCTTCTTTCTGACCCAAGCGTAGAGCCTCATTTCCACCTGATGTTCATGGCAGGAAACCTGATAGATGTCAATGCAGAATGGGATATCCTGCTGGATATAATAGGATCAGTTGCAGCAGATCATGACATTTACAGGATGGACAGCTCAGTAATAGCGATGCCTCCCGCAGATTTCAGCAAGGTATCAAGAGCGCATGATCTTGGAATCTCCAATATAGCATTCAATATGGAGTGTTATGATCATGAGACATTCAAGGAAGTATGTCCTGGTAAAGAAGAGATGCATGGCTATCATAATATGATAAGAGATCTTGAAAGATGTGTTGATATCTATGGAGCAGGAAATGTGAGGACAAATTTTGTTCTTGGGTCAGAGAGGATAGAAACACTAAAGCAAGGAGTTATGAATCTTGCATCTAAAGGGATAGTCTCTGATTACAGCACATTCTTTCCAAGACCAGCTTCAGGTTGGGCAAACAGAAGTCCTACAGAGAAAGGATATCTCATAGAGTTTTCTGACTTCGTGACTGAGGTATACCTGGAGAATGGATTCAAACCGTATGCATGCGAAGTCAGCTCAAGATCAAGCATAGCGAATGAGGTATATAACCAGAAAAATGGAGATAGATAATCTGGTCAGAAAGGAGACTGGAGATCTCCTTGAAGTATTGGATAAGATAGATCCAGGAATAATTGTGCAGAACAAGGCACATAAGAAACTGAACCTTATAGATATAACCTCAGACCCAGATATCCTACTCAAAAGAATACAGGAGGGATGGACTGTATATCCTGGAAAGAGGAATTATGTACTCCAGGCTCCTGAAGCTGTAGTCTGCGACCTAAGTGAGATGACACCTAATAAGACTGATTCTCTTGTTGAGATAGCCACAGTCTACAGGACAATCAACCAGATAGGGGTGCACAAGGTCCTCCAGTCAGTACTTAATCCATATTTTGATGGTCTTGAGGTGATACCAAACCTAGGCGGGTCATGTGAGAGCGAGATAAGGATGATAGGGTCTGATAAAAGGATATTTGATCTTCCATCCGCTATAATGAGTTACCTGAAAACAACAGATGAATGGCATCACAATTATCAGTTATCAGCAAGAAAGGTCAAAGAGAGAACTATTGCCTCATCAGATTTGCCTATCAATCAATGTGAACAAAAGACAAATGATCTCTTCGAGAAAACAAGAAAACTTTATGATCAGCTTGGCATAAAAGGGATACCTGACTATGCAGTTACTGGACCATGGGGGAATCTGCCTGAATGCGACAAGTATATGTTTGTGATGAAATCTGGATTCAAGTATGCTCTGGGATTTGTTGAAGATACAGGAAAAGATGATGATATCTGCTTATGGGAATATCATGAGGGCTTGAGCTATGACAAGGAGCTTAGGATAGGATGCCGGGATCTTGAAGGAAAGACTGTTGGGATAATAGACAGGTCATACTCAGGGAATACATTGGATACATTAAGAGATGATGCCATAAAAGAGAAGGCTAATCCCATAGTGATATCAGTATTCCCAAAATCCACAATATCCTTAGAAAGGTCAGATTATATGATCTTCCTAGATAGAGTGGTCAAGACTGAACTGATAGATAAAGAGGAAGGATGGGCATTGAGACTCTTTGAAGAAATAAGCAGGGGGGATGAATCTTATGGAAATAGAGATTAGAGCTTATGTAGATTCACTGGCAAGAGTTGAGAGTCTGCTCAAAAAGAAAGGAGCAAGATTCTTGGATGAACAGAAAATAGTTGATGAATGGTGCTGCCTAAAAGACTGCTGCAGGTTTGAGGATGTCAAGCAGGGTTCTCCTGGATCATATGGTCTGAGGATAAGGACACAACAATCAATAGATGGAAAGCTTTATAGTGAGATAAACTGCAAAGTGCTTGAAAGAGAGGGGGATCATAATTCATTCCATGAGCATGAGACCGAGATTAAAGATCCAGAAGGAATGAGGAAAATACTTGAGAGTATAGGGTTCAAAGTCTTCTGCACAATCAACAAGACGCGGAGAATGTACCAGATTGGAGACTGCAGGATAAATCTGGAGAATATCCAAGGATTCAGGCAGGCAGTGGAGCTGGAGATAATAGACCATGATCACAACAGAGAAAAACATTACAGAACAATGAATAATATTCTCAAGATGCTTGAGATAAGACAGGAGAACTATATAAAGACAAGCATAACCGCAGAGTATATGGAGAAGAATTCTTTCAATGATTAGATGAAGAACCGAAAGGTTTATAAGTGAATTAATCATGATAATATAAGTGATTAAAAATGGCAAAAAGTGATTGTATTCATTGTTAGCGAACTTTTCCTAGATTCATTTAGATTATACAGCACAATTCTTTCTTCTGAGTTTCATGGCTAGCTCCAGCTAGCTCTATCTCTAAAAATAAACATTCTTTGGAACTAAAAAGCCTAAATAAGCCATATTTAGCCTTTTTGGTTATGTAAATGCTTTTTATTTTAAGAATAGCGTGAGCTATAGGCTCGGAGGCAATCAAAATGGTATCAAATGAAGGAAGTCAAACACCTAAAGAAAGAGCATTGGACAAACTGTTAGGGATTAAGACACCAAAGGAACAAGCATTAGACAATATGCTTGGGACTAGTAGAAACTCCAGGTGGATAGATCAGGCACTGGAGGAAGCTCTAGGCATGAACAATGGACCTTACAAAGTCTGTTTTAGGAATCCCTATTTAGAGACCTGGGAGTCCAATCCACTAGTTGTGATGCAGTTTGGCAAAGAACAGGAAGCAATTGATTATGCCAGGAACAGGAATGATCAATTAGAACCAGCTTTGTGTGAGTATGGATATTTTGTCTTAGACAACAAAGGTGGCAGAGTGGATTGAGTATGTTCGCAGTGGTGTAA
>JAHJCS010000037.1 GCA_018812465.1 Nanobdellota archaeon
AATAATAAAAAAATAAAAACTAATTCACTCTTCTTTCTCTTCCTTCTCTTCAGAGTCGTCTGAGAAATCTTCAGTGTCTTCTGATGCCTCTGACTCTTCAGAGGAATCTTTAGAACTCTTTGAACCGCCTGCGTCGAGTCTGACATTAGCTGCTTTAGGTCCTCTGTCACCCTGGGTGACATCAAACTCAACAGCGTCATTCTCTGCTGGGTCATATCCCTGCTTTAAGCCGGATATATGGACAAAATAGTCCTTTCCATCTTCTCCAGAAACAAAGCCAAAGCCTTTTGACTGGTTGAAGAATTTTACTTTTCCCTTCATTTTCTTACCTCCATTCTTAGTCTACATTTATCGCAATAATACTGCCTAGCTTCTTCTTTTGCCACAACAAATCGTTTATTGCAAATTTTGCAGTATTTTACTATTTTATAATCGACCATGTTTAATTTTTATCAGAAACAGCCAATACTCATACTCGATGATTTAAGGTGATTCTGTAATATACACCTAAATAAGACGGTGGTTTATAAAGCTTTGGTTTTTAAGGCCTGATGGGGGTATATAATAGAGTTATATCTGGTACATAGCATCAAATCCAGCCATAAACAGCTGCAAGGCCAAGGACAACCTCATCAAGCAAAGGTATGGGATCTGGTATGATAAGGTCTATTATGAATAATAAAAAGAAGACCAGCCTGAATCTCCTGCAGAAGGATTTAACTCTTTTTAGGTCCATAAGGCTAGTTAGGCCAGAAAGTATTTAAGGTTTTTGGAAACCCCTCAGATTATTGATTTGGTGTCCCAGAACCATTCAATTGTTCTCTAAGAAACTTATTACACTCTTAATAAAACCCGTCAGAATCAGCCTCATCATCAGGGCTGGCTTCACACACATCTGATATGCACAGGTCATGCATATCCTGCTTGACAACTAGATCACATAATGAGCAGTCCTCAAGATCAAAAGCAATGTTGCTTATGCATGAGCCGACAACACCCTGGTCAGTATCATCCCAGTAATCATTTATCTTGAAGCATGCTGAATAATTACCTTCTTCAACTGTCATATCATGATAGCACCATATGTCATCACCGCACTCAATCTTTATTGGATCAGAAAGTTCTTCATCAGGAATATCATCTGATGGGACAGAAGAATCTTCAGGCAGTGCATCAGAATCTTCAGAAAGGTTCTGCGCAGGAGATTCTGGGATATCCTGGCTTTGGTCCTGTATCTCTTCATCCTCAGCAGTTGATTCTTCAAGGTCAGGCTCCAATAATTCAGGATTATCTTCAGAGATGCCAGCAGAGATATCTTCAGCAGACTCAGTTGATAAGGATTCTTCTGGCATGCAGATATCATCCATGCATTCTTCTGATGAAGGGCAGCCTGCATCAGCACAGCAGGTATCATAATCCTCTCCTGCCTCAATCACACCATTGCCGCATACAGGCTCAGGCGATCTTGCGATAAAAAAGAATACTCCCAGAATGATTAGGATTAATGCTGCAAATGAGATTATTATGATAGTGGGAAAAGAGGTCTTCACGACCTGGACTGGAGAAGGATTGATGTGCCCCTGCTGCTCAGCAAAGAGCACAGCCTGGTATACCTCGTTCTGGTCGTATCCACTTTGGATTAGATAAGAATAGATCTGCTGAGAAGTATAGCCCTGGGCTTCCTCTGACTTGATATAATCTATAAGCTGCTGGTTTACCATCTTTTTAAGCTGATTATATTTAAGTATTTAAAAGATTTATGCTGGGAACCTTAATGATGATTATCGCAGAGGAGTTCTGAAAAATACCCAATCTTAATCTGATCATGTCTCAGAGCCTATTTCTTCAGGAATTCCTTGATCAGCCTCTCAACTACTGAAGACATCTTCATATTATTCTTCATACAGTAAGACTTGAGTTCATTCATGATATCCTCATCTATAGTGAAATTATACCTGCCTTTGTAGCTTTCCTTTCTCAGCTTTCCTGTCCTGTCAAGCTCTTCGAGCGTCTCAAACAGCCCTTTGTTCTCATTGATTATCTTCTTTGCTTTATCAGCGACTGATAATGAAATTTTATTTCTAGTTTTCATTTTATACACATTTATACACACTAATAAGTATATATTGTATATGAATATTGTGGTTAAGAACTATTATGATTAAAGAAGTCTACTGGAACAGGTATATAAACCAGGGTATCAGGATTATTGCGCAGAGTATTGCGCTTATCATTCCTATCGCAAAGCCTGCTCTTGCCAGGCCTGTTGGATTGGCTTTCTTCTGCAGGCTGCTGAGTATCAGGGCTAAATATGCCAAGCACCATCCAAAAGGTGCCAGGATTATGAATGGGATGCTTAAGAGCGAGAGAACAAAACCTATGATTCCATAATATGTTGTCTTTGGCTTAGGCTTGAACATCTTTATGATGATGATTCCTGCGATGATTGGAACTAAAAAGAAGAACAATGAAATCCAGAGAAGTATCGTCTTTCCAGAATCGCCTATCTTGAACTGGTCCATTGCTTTTTCTAAGACAGCAGGATCAGCATATGATATCACTGCATTGCCTTCTGAGATTATTGCCTGCTGGCCTGCGCTCATTGTCTTTTTTCCTTCAGAAGTCTCAAGCTCCAAAGAGCCTTCCTTGAGAAGCAATAGTGTTGCATCACCTTGTTCTTCCAGGAGGAATTCTGTTCCGGTTATTCCTATCTTGACTCCTCTTGCCTGAACCTCATACTTCTTTTCACTCTTACTATACCTGAAGTGCACTGTTCCGCTCTCGTAAGATATTATCTGTTTCTCTGCATCATCCTGAATAAGTCTGATAGATGCCTTGCCTCCTGTTGATAATCCAACTCCATTGAACCAGATGTGCTCTGAATCTGAAGTTAGAAGCTGGTCTCCCTGCAGAAGGCAACCGCTGCATCCTTCAAGATGCCAGTTGTCACCGTCCCTGAGAAGATTGGCTGTTCCATACTCTCTCTGGAACTTGGAGAGCTCGTCTTCTGGCTCTTCTCTTTGTTCTGGCTTTTCTTTATTATTCTCAAGAGCAGTAAGTGCCTGTTCAACTTCATTGCTAACTTGATCTGTCTGTTTGATATATTCATTGTGACACTCAGCACTCTCTTGCTCCATATTAGGTATGCAGGCATTACAACGAGCAGTATTAACATTCTCTGGATATAAGCATCCGCTGAAACAAGATTCAAACCTAACCCCTACTGAATCACCACATGCTAAGAAGACTGATTCTATCTGCCCAAGCCTCTCATCAGCTATCTTGATTATCTCATATTCCTCAGGAGTCAGTTCCTCTTCTGGCATCATATATTTGAACTCTTTGTACAATCTGTTCTCATACTGCTGATCATAATAATCATCATCTTGTGTTGTCGTGACCTCTGGCTGAGCAGGAGTAGTCTTTTTTGCTGTTGGTGAAGTCTGTGTGCCAGTAGTAGGCAGAGGAGTCTTTCCATCAGGGCATGGAAGCAGTGTGCCGTCAGGTCCTGGAACACCTTTGCACTCACCATTTATATCTGGAATGTCAGCAAGATCACGGCTTACAATGCCAAAGCATAAAGGCAATGCTATAAGAAACATGAGAATCAGAATCACACCTCTTAATTGATTCATAAAGACATTATTATGATAGGGGTATAAATAGTTTGTTGTGGATAGAGAATTCACAAGATTGGATATCTTCCGGACAACAGGAAGTATTCTGAATATTTTCTGCAGAGCATTGAATATTCTCTGGTTTCTCAGTGTGAATGTATATAAAAGATTTCTTATTGATAAGATAGAAAACCATAAAAGAGCTTTTTTATGATGGAAAGCTTTATATATAATGTATTATATATTCACTATAGGTGATATAT
>JAHJCS010000038.1 GCA_018812465.1 Nanobdellota archaeon
CTCATTATTGAGTGTTCTGTCTGCAATCTTAGTCAGTTTCTCATTGATAGCTGGGCCGCCTATCACACATTTGACCTCTTTTGATCTCTTTAATTCTTTCATCAATGCATAAGCATAGAATGCCTGGCTTGAATACACTATACTGAATGCGATTATATCCGGCTTTAGATTCTTTATCTTATTCAGTAACTCCTCAAACAGCTCTGGTTTCTTACCATTCACAACTTTCTTGTTATTATCTGAGTACACCTTTGAGGTGAGGCTCTTGTATTCTGCAGTCTTTGGGTCATAATCTCCCCAGTTCTTGATGTCATGATAATATCTCTGGAATTCCGGGAACTTCAGCTTGTGGAACTCCAGATTCAGGTCCAGGACATCCACTTTATCCTTGCAGTTATTCTTCAGGAATGTATAAAGATTAGTGATAGAATAAGGCGGGCTGGCCGGAGTGCAGAACGGCAGATATACCAATAGGATATTCTTCATATCTCTGGCTTTTTCTTATGTCTTATTAAAGTTTTAGTAAACTAAGAAATTCAATAACTGGTTTGGATATCATATCAGAATTCTATGATGAATCTAGTTATACTCTCCTCTGAGCACTTTTTTGATGACTTCATCCTTGACTTCAAGAGGGTCTGTCTGGACATTTGCAGCAAATCCTATCAAGGTGAGGGGATTTATGTTCTGCGCATTGCCAAATATATTCAGTGCATCGCGAAGCGGGACTTTGAGTGTCACATCTGCATCACTGAAACTGCCGTCCTCAAGCAATTCTATCTTTCCATCATTGTCAATCTCAACCCTTAGGTCCAGCTCCCTGTTATTTTCAGGGTCCTCAATCACAATATTGGCTTTTGGGAAGTCTTTCATAATCTTTGTGAAAAAATCATTGCTGTTTATGAAATACACCACAGCTTCTTCATCTATGCCGAACTCCTCTCCTGCATTGGTCTTGACAATCTCATCTTCAATCTCTTCAATTGCTCCTGGATCCTCTTCTTCAGCTTCTTTCTTTGCTTCTTCTACTTTCTCTGGAGTTGGAATCTCATACTCTTTAGCGCATCCTGAGCTTTCTATGATATAATCTCGGATTTCCTCATATTCTTCTGTGATCATTCCTTCTACACACAGCACCTGGATGATATAGCTCTGGTAATTGCAATAGATAACCTTAGATGTTGAGATTATTGTCTTGTCTTCATAAGGCATGTCATAGGTTATGTAATAAGTATCTCCTTCAGCTGATGAGTCAAGCAGATTGTTGTCATCATTATCATTGATAGCTTTCTTGTACCAGTTGTAGATATCTTTAGGAAGCGCATTGTGCATGTCAACAACAACTGAGCAGATTCCTTTGCTCACTCCAACCTTATGTTCTGCATTGTCCTGCAGCTTGGCCCAATCTGGGTATTTTACTGAGAAATCATCCTCTTTGTATGTCTTGTAGACTGTCTTCTCCTGCTCTGATGTCTTGGTCTCTGGCTCTCCTTTAGTCTCTGTCATCTGCTTTCCATCACATTTTGCTGAACCAAATATCTTATCTATCATATCCTGTGACTTTGCAAATGCCTGGTCTATGCAGGTTATTGTCACTGCAATTCCATTGCCCTTGCAGTCATATATCCTGTTCTCAGACACCATAGTAAAGTTCTGGTAAGGCATAGAATATCTAATCAGGTTCTTGCTCTTGTCTGATATGATTATCTTTCCTTCCTGTTGTTCTATTGCATCACCGATCATTCCAAACCATTGCTCTGCTGTTATCTTCTCTGCATTCACAGCAACACTGCAGTAGCCTCTTGAGACACTCAGCTCTACATCGCTTTCTGCAGCAGGCCACACAGGATACTGGACTGTGAAGCCATCATAAGAGAACTCAGAATAATCAAATTTCTCGCTCATTGCCTTGTCAAGCTGGTCCTGGAATTTCTGTTCAGGAGTTGAGCAGGCTGCAAATGTAACTGTAATAAGAATAATCAGCATAACCCCAAATAATTTATTGAACTCCATACTCTTTTGTTAAATCCCTTCACTTATATAGTTATCTGTTATATATCTATTGTGTTCTGTAGTAACATAGGTCACTGCGTTATACACATTATATACCCATAGACTCAAAATAGGTTTATAATCTTTGGTTTTGATAACCTTTATATATCTGATTATATATTCATGATTCAATGGGAGACATCAGGTTACTTAGAAAACGAGGTGTTAAATTAGAGGAGGCCGGTGCTGAAGTAATAAGATTTGAGGACCACAGGATAAAGGATTCTTACAAGAGAGCAATAGCTCATTATCGCGAGATGATAAAGCTTTTTCATGATGTGCAGGATGTGATTGGAAAATATATCCCTAATGATGCATCAACCATAAGGTATGTAAATCCAGAAGACATGAATCTACTGCGAAGGCTTTTCTATGGTCTTATAACTCATATTGTTGAAGCCCAGAAATTATTGAAGCTTGACAGGGACTTTGTATGGGAGAAAATTCTTCGTCCAACCAGGGACTGGTGGACAGGAGACCCATCAGAATACAAGTTCACAAAAGATGAACTCCTTTATATTGAAGGTGATCATCCTGATTCTAACTTTGTCTCTGGGCCCGCTGTTGAAGGCAGGCTAAAAGAGCTGGAAGCTCTTCTAGAGAAAGCAAAGAAAAAGAAACCATTCCTTAAAGTAAGTGTTGATAAACAGATTAAAGAAATTGACAAAATCATAACTGAGACTGTAACCATTGATAATCTGCTTAAGAATGATAGAAAAACTTATGTGCTGCTGATCCAACTTAATAGAGAAATTGAATTTCATGTATACTGGAATTGGTTCAGATCTTTAGGGGATAATACCACGCATCCCAAAGATTCCCATGAGAAATATGGGGACCAATTTGACTGGCCTGCGATTGACAAGGAATCAATGATAATCTACCAAAGGATGATGAGATATGTCTATGCTAATATTCACAGGATGGTCTCAGCAGTCTGGTATATCTTAAAACTGCTGAAGTATGAGATCAAGAATGATGAAGCAATCAAATATCATATCAATGAGATGTGCAGGAATTATGGGCTTCTCTTAGAAATGGATGAAGAAGTAGAGTCAATGGAAGAAGGTGAACAATATAAAGATGTTTTTCTTGGTTTTCCTTATGGGGAGACCGATGAAAAAATGCTAGAATTAGAGACTGAATTCTTAAAGAGTCTGGAAGGCTGATACTTCTATCTCAATCCCAGAAACCTATTGCTTCAATCTCCTCAACATATATCCCTTCTTTCTCTTCATGCCACCATCCAATATATCCCTTGTCTCTGAATCCTTTCACTCTCACTCTCTTGCCTATAAAATCTTTATCAATCCTGTTCTCTCCTGCAATATTAAAGAGATAGTCCTCACTTCCGTTATCATATCTTAGCTTGATGAAGTGAGCCTCGCTCTTGCTTCCTTCTGCATATACCTCTTCTGTCACCTTGCCTTCGACTGACAGGTCTGATGGGGGTGAAACATCTTTCTGCAGTTCTATTGTTATACTGTTGTCTCCTCTCTCCAGTCTTATTGGCTCAGAATATCTTATATAACCTTTTTTATAGGCATTGATACTGTGTTCTCCCCATGAAGTCTCATCAGTTGATCCTTTACCTTCACTGTCTGTATGATAAAACTTCCAGTCACCAAAATAGAATAGGGCATCTTCAACAGGTTCCTGAGTCTGCGCATCAATGATCTTCACATAAAGCACTGCTTTCTCGGCAGGTTCACCTACCATAAAATGTTCTTTTCCATCTTCACAGCTTGTCAGGAATAAAGATGCAGACAGCAGTATCAGAATAATCATCTTGGATTGTGTTTTATTGGCCATAATCCTCTATACTCATTTGATTTATATAAACCTAGCGATGGGTTCTAATCAGATTGAAGCTTTGCCTCTGGATCACATCTCAATCCTTTCCTGGGTTCGCATCTCCCAGTACTGCCATTTGTAGATAGCATCTTGATGTGTCTTGATAAGCTTGTAATGGCTTATCTCCCACTGCGCAAGCTTCTTCATAAAATCCTTTATCTTCTTCTCTTTGACCTTCCTGGCAATGCTTGAGTATAATCTTGCGCTCTTTGCTTCCATATCCAAAGCAGTATTGAAGACATTAAGTGTGTTTGCCCTGTCACCTTTTATCCTTTTGTATGCTTCATTGCTGAAGATTGGGTGGTTCATCTTCTTTATCTTTGTTCCATTCTTCTGCCCTTTTGCTTTTCTCTCAAAGGACATAAGGTATTCAAGATGATTCTTCTCCTCGCTGATAAGGAACTTCAGCAGGTTCTTTGAGTTAGGGTCACTGACATTCTTCATTGCTTTTGAGTAAAACTGTATTCCTTTCTTCTCAATATCCTCTCCCATCTTGAGGTATTTGATAAGCTGTGCATTCTTCATGATAATCCCTCCTTTCTCATTTCTGATTGCCCTTCCATTTGCATGTTCCATAATCACATGCACATCTGACATTGTGCTTCTGCGCATCATAGCAATCCTTATAATCACAAGTGGTTATAGACTGTTCTTCTGCTTTTCCCTGGCAAATATGTCCAGAGCATCCTGAGGTGATGCATTCATCATCAGCTTCGCATACATACTCTGTTGATGCTCCGCAGAACTGATTGACCTCAAGGACCCTGTCCTGCTGGACTGACTTCTGTACATCCGTGTATGCTCCGCAGCCAGATATCAATATTATGCTTAAGATAAGAATGAAGATCCTTTTGTCATTCAAGTTAACACCTCTTTATCCTTATTATACACTTTTCTTATATAAATCTTACGCAGACTTTTAGACCTCAATATTCGCAGAAATATTTATATACTACTGAGTATTACCTGGTAGCATAAATCAGAGAAATATTTATATACTACTAAGTCATA
>JAHJCS010000039.1 GCA_018812465.1 Nanobdellota archaeon
TGTGGGAGTTTTATGTAAACCTGGCAGGGCGAGGTCTCAGTCTCTTTCAGGGTAGGTATCAGGGACTGGAAGCCTCACTCCGCCAGATCCAGCTGCTGGCCAGTCAGGCGGAGCTAGGATTTATCTGCACAAACTGTTCAGTTCCAGAACATAAGCCTGGAAAACGCTCTCCTGAAAAAGCCTGAATCAGCAGTATTTCCAGAGACTGCTATTGTGCCTCCGGTTATATCACTGCTGTCCAGCCATGAGCCATTCTCTCTGCTGTCTTCTGGATCTGAGGTTTTGGTAGGTCTTTTATCATAACTGACACCCATTGACTCTGCTTCTGAGATCATTGCTTTCTGTGCAACGATTCCAAGAGTGTTTGTGAGTATTGTGCCTGTTGTTGCATCATAATCAGATGATGCTTTTGCCTCAGGAATCCATTCCTCGCTTATGCCCTGCTCTTCATAATACTCCTCGACAACTCTTCTCTGGTAAGAGAGCTGATCATAACTTCCTCCAGTCATCTTTGCTATATCTCTCCATATCCTGTCGCCTGCTGGATCCATTCCAGAGCAGCTTATCGCATAGATGCTTATCCCTTTTGCTCTGGCATACTCTATCTCTTCTTTGTAACTGTATCCTTCAGGAGATCCCTGGGGAAATGACCTGTCTCCAGCGCCATACCCATGAGGAGCTGCATCTCCAACAAGGAAGACGAGCTTCTTTGCATTGCTATTCCAGTTCATCTTGTTTATCGCGACATGAAGTGCTGTCTCAACAGCCTCGGGATGGTCTCCTCCTCCATTCGCTTCTATAGCTCTCAGATTGTTGAGAGCACTGTCAACATCTCTTGTGAGATCATATTGCCTGAAAACATACTCTCTGTCCTCTGGCTGATAATCCCTGTAAGAGACAATACCTATCCTGAGATCAGGCCTTGGATTCCCTCTTCTTACTTCCTCAACAATGTTTATGATATGTGTCTTTATTGTCCTTATCTCATCGCTCATTGATCCTGTTGAGTCAATCACAAACACAACATCAATCTGTGGCACCTGCATCACAGGCGGGTCAACCTGGCATTTGCATGGACACATGCATGTCTGCTGCTGGTCAACATACTCTTGTGTAGGCTCTATTATCACAGGCCTCTGCTGTTCTGTGTAAAGCATTGGCTCTGCTTTTGTTCCTGTTATTGTCTCTGCACTGAGAAACTCTGCGAACACTGACGGGAACAATACAATCCCTATCAGAAAAATTCCAATTATTTTCTTTATATTATTCATTTTGTCTACCTCCAAATATCCATAGAACTAGGTAGGCGAAGCATTTATTTATACCTGAGAGTAAGTTTCTAATCATCTCAAAGTCATAGAAAGAGAAATTTTGGGTTTGTTTTATTTATTCTTGATTGGTATTATTCGGCAGCAACAATAATGGCAGTAGAATACAAAAATATCTTGTTATCATTAACGCCGCCCTCCTGACAGCAGACGGTCAAAGCCTTTGGCTTTGCCCTACTTGCCACCCCAGGCACGGCATTACTCCGTGCACACGTAGATTAGTGAGGGATCTCGCTGCGCTCAATCCCTCTCCATGTGCTGGGTTCTTCGATGGGCTGAGCATAGCGAATGCCCATCTTGCGATTGCGCGTAAACTGAGCGTAACCGGTTTTGGGCGTCCCCCGGCTCGTCTGCGTCAGGGCGGCGTTGAGTAGAAGCCTCACTCCGTCAGTTCTAGTTGCTACATGGTCAGGCGGAGCTAGGAATTATTTACATTTCAATCATTCTTTTCTAATAACAAGAAATATAATAAAAACTAAAATTATCCAATCATTTCTTTCTGTGCCTTATGTAATCCACTGCAAGATATAATATAACTGCGCTCACTGCACCAATCACAAACCAGAACCAGTATGGGATAGACGGTGCTGTCTCAACAATCCTTTCTGTCACTACCTTTATTGTCTGGTTGTGCACAATTGTCTCTGTTGCTGTCTGCGCTGCCTGGTTGATTGGTTCTGTAATAGCACTGGCCATGTCTCCCATTGCAGCATCTGACATACTCCTTGCACCTTCACTGACAACAGAATCCTCAGCTTCAACAGCCAAATAAGGGGCTGCTTTACCTACACTTTCAGTAATAGGGCCTTGAAGTGTTTTCATTGATTTTGACATCAATGTTCCTCCAAACAATGATTCTGCAAGATGTATGACCGCTGCTCCAGCAGCAATGAGAAATCCAACAGGAAGCAGGCTCTTCAGCTTGTCCTTGAATCCTTCAGTCATTCCTTTCGGAGCTATGATCACATACTTGTTCGCAAGGCTGTAATGCAAAACTTCTTTTCCTTTTTCAGAATAATGGAATTCATCTGCCTCAACAAGCCTGCAGTCTACAAGAGCTTTGAGATTATAATGTACTGTGCTTATTGGTATGCTGAGCTCTTTTGCAAGCTCAGTCTCTGTTGCTTTCTTACTCGCGAGATGATCAAGTATCTTCCTGCTTGTGTCATTTGATATTACCTGGGCCAGCTTCTTTGCCTTGTCCTCTTCCAGGCTGACCATGATGAATGTCTCTTTCTTTGCCATAAAAACCTATTACATCCTGAGTTATTTAAATATTCTGAAAGCTTCCAGCCAGGTTGAAGTCTAACTCTATTTTTTTTGTGGGTTATAATTCTATTATATATCTAAAAACAAAAGATTTATATATCCTATTTCTTACTTTCAGAAATCTATACAAGAATTCAGACTATATATCTGATAAATAAGAAAAAAAGTCTGAAAATAAAATAAAAAAGAAGAAAATCAGAAAGTAATTCTGATTTTCAGATAAAAATAGGTAAAATGGCAGAAACCCCCTACTTGGTTCAGGCTGACAAGAGAGGCCAGATTGTGATTCCTAAGCAGCTGAGAGACAAGCTTGGGATAGAAGAAGCTGATTTTGAACTCTTTTCAATTGGCAATAAAGGCATCTTATTGAAGGTACAGCCTAAATGAAGAAATATGCACGGAAAATAAGCTGCGACAGCAGAGGGCAGCTTGTCATACCAAAAGAGGTAAGAAAAGAGCTCTTGATAGATGAAGGTACAGGATTCTGGGTTTTTCTAGTAGAAGGTGAAGGCATACTTCTCAAGAGGATAGATGACGAGCAGCTTGATTCTGAAGAACCAATCATAAAGGAGATAATTGAGAAGAGCAGCAAGTTGGGAATAGAGAAGAAAAATATTGACATCACTATCAAGACTTACTCAGGAAAAGAAAAAGGAGGTTTCAGGGAGATATGAAAAGAGACAACCTGCTGATGGTATTGTTCATTCTGGTAGTTGCAGGACTAGTACTAGTCTCTTTGATCAATGAGCCTTCTATAACAGGACTTGCTGTACTTGATAATGCAGAAGTGTTTGCAGGAAAAGATACTTACACAGTCGGTGAGATGGCCCATATATTTGTGATGCCTGCTGATGTTGATTATGATATTGAGGTCTATGGCCCAGACAACAAGCTTGTTGCTGTATCAACAGACTTCCCTGTCGAGAGGGCAGGAAAGTATTCTATAGAAGTGATTCTAAATGCTGATGGCAAGACAAAGAAAATCAAGGCATCATTTGATGTTGTTGTAGAAGCCAAGCAAGAGATTCCTGAAGAGTATCAGGGATATAATCCTGAGAGTGGGGCAGCAGGAGAATCCCCAGAGGGGATGCTTGCTCCTGAAGAGCAAACTCTTGAAGAAGAGCAGCTTCCTGTTGAGAGTATAACCCCAAGGTCAGACAGGATCAAGATAAAGGGTCCGAAAGATTACAATCTCGGAAAAAAAGAGGTTGAATTCAATGAAGGTGACATCTCTGAGGAGGAAACAATAGATAAGGATAAGAAGCCAATAAAGGCAGCAAGGCTTGAGAAACAGGGAATCAAGATTGAGGTCAGGGGCGCAGGAAGAGATGAGATAAAAAATGCTTGGGTGAACAAAGGAGTTGTACACATTGACTCTGTACCAATAGAGGATGCTACAATAAGTATTCCTCATGATAATGTTGGTGCAATAAGCATTGCTCCAAAGCTGTACATCAAGGAAGATGGAGAGGAGGAGTTCTCGCTCGCAAACAGCTACGAGAAGGATGGAATAATGTACAATGATATAGATATAACTCCAGAAGATTACATCTTCAATGTAGAGCACTTTACAGATTACTATGTGAACACCTCAGGAGGGGATTATAGCACGCTTACAGACTGCCTGTTTGCTGTTAACAATACTGCTGATGCGTGCATGATAAATGAAGCAGGATTATGGATTATAAATAACAGCTATAATTTCTATATGACTGCAACTACAATGAAAGTTAATGCCGACAATGTTGTTCTGGATTGCAATGCATCATACTTTAAGGGAGATGACACAGGAGTTAGTGATTATGGTGTTTATACCTCTTCAAGAAGCAATGTCACAGTAAGAAACTGTTCTTTTGAGAAGTTCTATGCAGGAATATATTTGGGTTGTTCATATTGTAAAATACACAATAATTTCTTTTATGATAATGGTGCTATTGGTGCAATTTATGGGCCATCTAGTCAGGCATCCTTCAATAACATAACAAATAACACATTTATATCTAATGCATATGGGGTGAACTTGTATTTTAATTGCAATAATAACACCCTAGTCAATAATACTGTTATCAGCAACTCGGGTGTTGCAGCAATTCAGGTACGTTACAGCAAAGGAAACAATGTATACAACAATCTTGTTGAAAGCAGTTCGCAGAGGGGGATATACCTGCTGAACAGTGAGAATACTAATGTATTTAATAACACTGCTGTAAGCCAGACCTCCTTATCATATGGTGGAATAGTTGTGGTCAATTCTAATCTGAATAACTTATCTTATAACAATCTCACAAACAACTATAATGGAATTTATTTAACAAATAGTGATAATAACACGATAATTAACAACATAATCCCTAGTGCATACTCCACAGGAGATGGTATCATAGTTTCCTCATCAAGCGACAACAATGATATCTCAGATAACACCATAAACGGAATATCTACAGGAAATGCCATAAAAGTGTATTCCTCTTCAAACTATAACAATATCTCAAACAACAACATCAGCAATTCTTATTATGGTGTTTACCTGGATACAGGAGCCCAGAACAACTCAGTATTGTTCAATCTAATAAGCTGCAGTGCAGATGGTGTGCATATTTTTGGAACAGGCACAAACTACAATAATGTCTCAGGCAATACCATCACCGCAGGCGTCTCTTATAAAGGGGCGTTAGTGATAAGCCCTGCTACTGGAAACAAAATCTGGTTAAATAATTTCTATAATCTGGAGTAGGAGATTCTGGAGTCAGCACAAGCTTCTGCGTGAATAATGAAGGAAACTTCTACAATGAGTCAATTGCTTGGTCAAATATAGGTGCAGGAGACTGCGGTCCAGCGAACATAACCTATCCTTATACAGGAGAATTTTTCTCAACAGGAACCCCTATCAAGATAAACTGGACAAGGCAGAGCAGCCAGAAGGCAATTAATTACTATTTGTATTATTCTAATAATAGTGTGTCATGGACATATCTAACGTCAACTCCAAATCTTGAATACCTATGGGATACTACTTCTATCTCCAACAGCAATTATACCATAAAACTGATACCCTATGATAATCTTTACAATGCAACAATAAATATCTCAAAGAATTTCTCTATACAATCTAATATTCCACCTTCAATATCATCTGTGCTGCTCAATGCAACATCTTCATTCAACAGGACACAAGACAATCTCACAGCCTATCCAATCGGAGTCAGTGATCCTAATGGAGATAATATAGAAATAAACTACAACTGGTACAAAGATGGAATATCAGATAATTTATTGAACATGCCTTTTACTGCGCCTGACAATGATAATCTCACCTATGATTTCTCTGGGTTTGATAATCATGGTGTTGTGGTCAATGCAACATGGAATGCTACATCAGGTTATGATGGATTTGGGGCGTTTGAGTTTGATGGAGATTTTGATTCAATAAACACATCTCTTTTGATGTCTGGCAGTTCTATCACTTATGGTGCTTGGGTCAAATTCACCAGTCTTGATTGTTCAGGGGGTTGGTGTGATATAATAAGGATGATAAACACATCCTATTATGGTTATGAACTAGGCTCTTATTATGATGGTTCTGATCACATCTTTGACTGTTATGATGATGATAATGATGTTGTATCTTCAACAACAATCTCAGCAGATACCTGGTATCATGTTATGTGCTGGCACAATCAGACTGATACCTGCATATTTGTGGATGGGGTTAGGGAGAATTGTGATGCATCAAATGCTAATGCATCTGGTGATGGCAATCTTGTGATTGGCGCTTCAATATTTGATGAGGATTTCTGGTTCAATGGCACTATTGATGAAGTAAGGGTGTGGAATAGAAGCTTGTCAGATGATGAGATTGCAATGTTTTATTCTAATCATAACAATGAGACACATTACAGTGCTACAAACATAGGGGACAACTGGTCTGTCAAAGCCACCCCTATAGATGAGTATGGCCAGAATGGTACTGGAGTGTTTTCAAATGAGATATTTATCAATCCTCCGAACTATCCCCCTTTGATATCCTCTGTGGTCCTGAATACAACATCAGCATCAAACATGACAACAGACAACCTCACAGCAAATCCAGTTGGCATCAGTGATCTGGATGGGGACCCTGTAGAAGTAAACTACAACTGGTATATCAATGGGATGTCAGACACTGTGCTGAACATGCCATTCACAAGGCCTGACAGCTTGAATCAGACTTATGACTTCTCTGGAAATGATAAACATGGAACAATCAACAGCGCAAGATGGAATAATACCGGAGGCCATAATGGAACAGGAGCTTATGAGTTTAGTGATACCATCAGCAGTATACAGATTCCGTCAGTGATGTCAGGGAACAGTTTCAGTTATGGCGCCTGGGTGAAGATGGACGGAACATCAAGCTGCATTGATGCCGGAGCCGGTCCTGTATGCACCTTAATAGTGCAAGGGAATGTAGGGGGACATGGGTCAGGGATGATAACCGGCAACTCAAATCTTGTATTCTGTTATAGTCTTGACGACTCAGCATTATCAGGAGGATATTTTGCTCCTGCAGGAGAATGGCATCATTACATGTGCGTCCACAACAGCACAGACTTAGCTATGTTTGTAGATGGGCATCTTCAGGGATCATGGGCGTCTTCAACAGCATCAGCCACATCAGATGATCTGATAATAGGGGCATGGAACGGGATATACTATTTCAACGGAACAGTAGATGATGTCATAGCATACAACAGAGAATTGTCTACAGAAGAGATCAATCTGATTTACCAAAACAAAACAGACACCATACATTATTCAACCATTACAGCAGGCGAAAACTGGACTGTCAAGGCAACGCCTATTGACAGCTATGGCGAGAATGGAACTGGTGTATTTTCAAACAGCATCAACATCACAGAAATGTCCATTGACTTCATCAGTCAGACAAAGAATGAATCAGGCATAGAACTAGTCGTCAATGAGACAGAATATATCTTGCCTGACCAGAACCTCACTATAAAGCTTAACATATCAAATATAGGCGGAAGCATAAGCTCTGTCTGGATCAAAGTATGGGAGACAGTCCAATCTGCAGGCAATGTGATCTGGGAAGGCCTTATGAGCCTTGTCGGAGGATTGTGGCAGGCAGAGGTTCCTGTGAATGGTTCTTATCCAACCTATGTCAATTACACTGTCTTTGTGAACGACACTGTGAACACAACTTATGAGATAGATGGCAATTTCAGTGTCAATCATCCTCCTAACATAACCTCTTTGTTCCTAAACACAACCTCACCTAAGAATTTCTCAACAGAGAACCTGACAGCATATGTCACAGGTATAAATGATGCTGACAATGAGGCTGTCAAGCTTTACTATAACTGGTACAGGAATAGCATGTCAGACACTTTGCTTAACATGCCATTCACAAAGCCTGACAGCAGCAATCGGACTTATGATCTTTCAGGATATGATAATCATGGCAATGTGACCAATGCAACATGGAATGCAACAGGGGGCTATGATGGCTTTGGAGCATTTGAGTTTGATGGTGCCAATGACTTTATTGACCTGCCAGATTATGGTAATCTGTACAATGTGACTGTGGCTTTCTGGGCTAAGACAGCTGACCCTGACCCTGATGTCTTCTTGATACCCTTTAATTTTAAAACAGGATTCTATTCAAGTGGACTATATACAATAGCATTTGTATACACTTCAGATGTTTACCAAGTATACTATGCTACTCTTGAGGGTTCATCTACCATCTGCAACAGCATAACCTCTATCAGGGATGGCAAATGGCACTTCATAGTCGCAAAATTGTTTGAGAATGTCACAAACAACAAGGTACAGCCTGAGATATATCTGGATGGAAACCTGGATTCCGTCTGCGCAGGTCTCACAGGATCCATGAAGGAAACCCGCCTTCATCAAATAGGTCTTAATTATCCTACACCAGATTATTTCAATGGTACAATGGATGATATTAGGATCTACAACCGGAGCCTCTCAGCAGAAGAGATATGGTTATTGTACAACAACAGGACGAACATGACCCCCTCTTCAGTTACTTCTGCAGGCGACAACTGGTCAGTCAAGGTCACTCCGATTGATGCCAGAGGCCTGAATGGAAGCAGTTATCTTTCAAATGGAGTTGTTGTCAAGGAGAACAACAACTATGTGTGCTCAGATGAGACCCAATGTGAGTATCAGGACATCACCTCTGCTCTGTTCGGCGAGAACA
>JAHJCS010000040.1 GCA_018812465.1 Nanobdellota archaeon
CTCTTATTTGGAGCTCTTATAGCAATATTAGGAGGCTCTTTCACATTCATACCTGAAACCCAGAAAATGACTTTTCTCTTCCTCATAATATTAGGCGCTTTCATAGGAATAATGAATATAAGCATGGAAGAAGAGCATGGTTTCCTGGTTGCAGGAGGCGCGCTTATAATAGCTTCTCTTGCTATAAACAGCCTATTGTCAAATTACCTTCTGCTGGATGTGATTGCCAGGATACTCAATAATTTCATAATATTCATAGCGCCTGCATGTATTGTGGTTGCGTTCAGGGTCATAATAGAATATGCCTCGCAGAGTGAATGGTCATTCAAGAAAGAGGAAAGGATTGCTGTCCAGCTCTATAAACATCTGAATCATAAAGAGAGGATATGGGATTCTATAGTCCTGTTTGCTGTCGCAATCACATTCATATTGCTCGTGCTGCAGCTTTTCTTCAAAGTTGATGGTTATTCTAGTATGATAATAATAGTTGATGTGATTGTGATAGCCATATTCTTTGCGGATTTGGTGGTGCTTTACAGAAGAGCCCAGGACTTCAAGAAGTTTATGAAAACAAACTGGATGGATATAATCGCAGTAATACCATTAGGAATGGTATTCAGAATAACCAAGCTGATAAGATTCATAAGAATACTAGAACACATGTCATGGACCCATAAGGCTTCTAAAATTAACAAAGTCAACAGGCCTGCGAAATTCTTCTCAGAAAGCAGAGATTTTGAAGAGAGAAAAAGAAAGAGATAGCGTTCTGTGAATCGCGCTTGTTCTTTAAGATATGTTAGTTTCTTGAAAGATTAACTCCTAGCTCGGCCTGGATTCTCTGCAACTTAACCTGGCCGAGTGAGGCTTCCATTCTTTTAAAGCTGCACCTGATTGGAATTTCTGCCTCACCTCGCCAGATATATGCTGCTGCAGGGTCAGGCGAGGCGATGAAGAGAGTGCATAACAAGAGAGTTCATAAAGTGCAAACTTCTTAACCCAAATGAGTTATAATACACAGTGGATAATAGAAAAACAAAGAATAAACATATTATGAAAGCTTTACTGCAGTCTCTTCAAAGCGCAAAAGCTTTTCCCACTCTGAGTCCACATGGGATTGTATCTCAGCAATCTCGCTCTCGTTGAGATGCTTGAATCTCTTCTGTTTCAGCAGGTATTCCTGGACAGGAAGCTCTGCTGAAGGCCTGTTAGTTATCTTGACAACACCATCTTCTATCTCAAAAAGAGGAGTCACTTTTGCCTTGAAAGCAAGCTTTGCTATCTCAATAGAGATGTTGCTGGGAGTTCCCCAGCCAGTAGGGCATGGAGAATATACCTGAACATATGACACACCATCAAAATTAAGGGCTTTCTGCACCTTTTTTATAAGGTCATGAGGAAAAGCAACACTTGCTGTAGCCACATAGCAGCCATGCGCAGCCATTATCAGAGGAAGATTCTTCTTGAACTCTGTCTTGCCATGGACCTTTTTTCCAGCAGGAGTTGTTGTTGTTGCAGCATATCTTGGCGTTGCTCCGCTTCTCTGGATTCCTGTGTTCATGTAAGCGCCATTATCAAAGCATACATATGTGAATTTGTGGCGCCTTTCAGCTGCTCCGCTGAGCGCCTGAAAGCCTATATCAAAAGTCCCTCCATCACCTGCAAAGGCAAGAAGGTTTATAGATTGTCTCTTGTTAAGTTTCCTTAAAGCCCTGTCAACTCCTGAAGCAACACTTGCTGCTGTCTCAAATGCTGCATGGACCCATGGAACCCTCCATGAGGTCTCTGGATAAGGTGTTGAGAATACTTCAAGGCATCCTGTGGCATTGGCGACAATAGTGTTCTTGCCTGATGCTTTTAGGACAAGCCTAACTGCCAGAGACTGTGCGCATCCAGCACATGCCCTGTGGCCGGGAGCAAAGAACTCTTCTGTGGGGATATTATTGATCATAACAGCCACTCCTCCTTGACTTCTTTCATGCTGATAGCATTGTCCAATGCTTTCTCAAGATGATCTGGCCTGATATCTTTTCCGCCAAGTCCTGCTATGAACCCAAGAATTTTAGGTTTTCTGCCATAAAGCGCTGATCTTACCTCAGTGAAAAGAGCCCCCTCATTTCCCAATGAGATCTCCTTGTCTATAACTGCGATTGACTTAAGATTGGCTGCAGCTTTTATGAGATTATCTGTTGGAAAAGGCCTAAAAGACTTTATCTTGATCAATCCAACCTTCTTTCCCTGCTTTCTCATGCTGTCAACCACAAACCTTGCTGTTCCGC
>JAHJCS010000041.1 GCA_018812465.1 Nanobdellota archaeon
AATCAGTCTATTGAAGAGCTTTATTTCTGGGCTGTTGATAATCTTCATGAGGAAGAGGAGTTCACTGAATTCCTGAAGATCCAGGATGTGTTCGCAGCATCAGAGCATTCTGCTTTCTCAGGAGTGGCTATGCAGAGGCTTGGCCTTTACCAGGATAAGGTAAGCCAGTTCCTAGCTACAATAGGAAAGATGATAAAAGAGCTTTTCCAGCTTGTGAGAGAGATAAGGATAATTGATGAGAGGCTTGAGCTTTACATAAAAAGCAATCAGGGAGATGATGCTGCTGAGATAAGCCTCAAAGGCTACTGGATTGATCTTGTTGAAGGAGGGGCAAAGAACCCTGCATCTGTCTATGGCATGTCAAGGGAGCTTGGATTCACGACACTTCCGGATCTTTTCTTCGCAGCACATCCAATGCCCTCAACTAATGTTGATAATTATGTTGCTTCCCTGAAGTTCAACAGGAAAGTCAAGGAAGTTCTTTCAAGGAAGCTTAAGACTTACCTAATCTGGAGAGAGCATACATTCAAGGAGCATCATACCAGAAGGGTATTTACTATCAAATATCTTAGACAGCATTATGAGATCATAAGGATGTACATGGTCTGGGTCAAGCCTTACCTTAGGACAATCAAGAGGATTCAGATGGACCAGAGCAAGACAGAAGGCCACAAGCTGATCTCTGCTTTTGAAGGTTCCTTGATTGAGATAGAGACTCTTGCATTGAGGCCTTTTGCAGGCGGAAAGATGTATGCGATACTCAACTGCCATTTTGATTACAGGTCAAGGCCTGAGATGAAATATGTCCAGGAGGGCTATCAGAGAGGCCCTATCCATGTAGGAAGGACAGTAATGACTTTCAGGGCATATACCTGGAGCAAGGAGCAGCTGAAGAAATATCAGCAGTTCAGGGCAAGAGAAGATTTTGAGCTCATGGGGAACATTGACGCTTCTGTGCAGGCAGCTTACACTGCTCTTGGAGAAGAGCTTGAGAAATACCTTGCTGAAGCAGGAGAGGTCTTTGACCAGAAGGCGCCAAAGGGGCCTCCAAAGCTTCCATCTATTCTTGATCCGTTCACTTCTGTATTCAAAGGATTTGGGGAGCTGGGTTTAGCATTCACAGGAGGATCAGGTAGCAGGCCTAAGAAGCCTTCAAAAAAGGAGCTTCTTGAGGTATCTGATGCAAGAGACAAGGCAGAGGAATTTGCCAGGACAAAACTGTATCACTTCATGAAAAGGATAAAGGCAGCTCATGGATTTGTGTATTGATCTGTGAATCTGGCATAACTTAGAGGCAATGAGATGGGAGATCTGGACGAACTTAAGAAACTCAATCCTGAGGATAGGGTGAAAAAGCTCAGGGAGATTGAAGAGAAGAACAGGAAAGAGATTGATGAAGCAAGAAAGCTCATGACTGATTCTCTCAGGGAGATTGAAGTAGATGACCTAATGAAAAGGGATATACCCATCCCTCAGCTCACTTCTGTTGATGTTGACACTCTTTTTGGTTCTGAAGAAAAAGACATGTTCAAGATGAAGAGATATGACTCTGGATCAAAAGCAAAGGTCTCTGAAGCGCCTTCTCTTGAGGAGAGTGTGGAAAAAGAGCATCCAAAAGAATTGCCTCCTGAGGCAGTACGGCAGTATACTCAGCAGCTTGAGCAGATAAGCAGCAGGCTTGAGCAGTTCAGGAACATGGATGAGAAGCATTTCCAGCAGTACAAGCAGGATTACAAAGAAGAGTTTAGCCAGATCTATGATAATATCAAGCAGATGCAGCATTATGCAGGAGTAGGCGATCATGTAGAGAAGATGCATCTCAGTGAGCAGATAAATGAAGTGAGTGGCATGTTTGGTTATAAACGAGGTGGAGTATGATCTTCAATGAGAGGGATGCTTACTCAATCTCTAATGCAATGGATAGGGAATATGTAGCTAATTCTCCCCCTGAATTCAACCAGGGATACACTGGCGCTGCTAATCTTGAGAGGCCTTCTGGCCAGGCAATGAATGAGCCTATACTTGACACAGGACAGATTGGCCAGACAGTTGCAGAAGGAAGAGCAGGCGGCGGAACATTCATCGAGAGCATGCAGGCAGCAATAAGGAAAGGAGTTGGTTCTGTTGAGCTCTCTTCAATGCCTGTCGGCTCAGAGCCAGGTGTTGGTGTAGCTTCTTATGGTGTTGAGAAAAGGCAGGAGCTAAGAGAGATCGCAAGAGCAAATGAAGTGCAGATCTCTTCAGTGCACACTCCAGCACAGATAGGAAATCTTTCTGGTTTCGCAGGCCCTGAAAAAGGATTTGTTGATGAGCAGAGAGAGGCTTTCCTCAATGAGGTCAAGCAGGCAATAAATTTTGCTGCTGATGTCACAAGAGGAGGTGCTGTTGTTGTCCACACCGGAGAATATCAAAGGCCAATGTCAGAGCAGTCATGGGCTTATGATCAGTATGGAAGGCTAATGTTTAAGCACTACGAAGAAGAGCCTACCAGGGCTGTGATGAGGCTTGTTGATGACAGGACAGGCCAGGTAATCACCCAGGTGAGGAAGAACCAAGAGGTGTTCAGGCCAGTGTGGCTTACTGCAAATGATAATTATCTCTATACTGATGATAAGACCGGCCAGACAGTTCAAGTGTCAAAAGGCGATTACATAAATTATGAAGGCCACAAGGTGAGCATGGCAGAGAGGATCCCTGAATTTGACAATGAGAAAGGCCAGTTCAAGGTAAGGATGATGGTGTGGGATGATTTCATAAAAGAGGCAGAGGACAGAAACAGGATAAAACAGGGGGAGTTAGGCAGGTCCCTTAAACCTGATGAGATTGTCACAACAGAAGAGGCTTTCCTGAGAGCAACTGTTGAGAACCAGGCAGCTCAGGCAAGAGGATGGTCTCTTTATCATTCTCAGCGTTTCAATACTCAGTTAAAGAATATGAAAAAACTTAAAGAAGCACTGAGTTACTGGGAAAAGATTGAGCAAGCCACTCCTGAGGAAGACAGATGGAAGCTAATGAAGCCAGAAGGAGGACATTCTCATGCTATTGCAAGTTTAGGTCTTGCTCCAAGAGAAAACAAGCTTCCTTCTCAACTTATTTCAGACGAGCTTTTTGATATCAAGAAAGACCTCAAGCATATGTATGAGGGTTCTGCGACATATGAACAGCAGGCAGAAGAGCAGCTCAATCTTCTCAATCATGCAAAGCCTATAGGAAAATATGCTATCCAGAAATCAACTGATTCTTATGCAGAAGCAGGCATCTATGCAATGGACCAGACAAGGGCAAGGCAGCTGCCAAAGCCGGTTTTCATTGCTGCAGAGCAGGTCTTTCCTGAGATGGGCTATGGCTCTCATCCAGAAGAGATGATCGAGCTAATCCAAAAATCAAGGGAGAAGATGGCAAAGAGGCTTATGGATGAAAGAGGTTATGATGCAGAGAAAGCAAAGAGCCTCGCGCAAGACCACCTCAAGATGACCCTTGACACAGAGCATATAGGTATGTGGAAGAGATATTTTCAGAAGAATGAGGGTGAGAATGAACAGCAGTTCAATGATCGATTCAACAAATGGTACATGGATCAGGTAGTCAAGATGGAACAGGCAGGAATAATAGGGCACCTGCATATAGCTGACGGCTTTGGTTATGGCCATGCGAATCTTCCTGCTGGACACGGTGACATGCCTGTTGTGGATGCAGTCGCTTATCTCAAAAAGAAAGGGTACACTGGTGCTTATCTCTCAGAAGGTTATGGTGATGCGACAAGGATACTTAGGGAAGCATGGAAGACATTCGGCAGCCCTATCTATGGAGCTATGGGGCCTGTCAGGCCAGGAGCAGTAGAAAGATGGAGTGATGTGCAGCACTCTTACTTTGGAAGAGGCCAGCCTCCAAACTATGTTTTCGGAACATACTCACATTCAAATGACTGGACACTATGGTCTCAGGTTCCACTAGAGTAAATATTGACTTTTGGATATTCTGTAATCTATACTTTCGGCAGCAACAACACTGGATTCGTACACGGCCAGTCCCTTGCTACACTCGGGCCTGTCCTATTCGCAAAGGAAAAATCCGGACTTGCGTAACGGATTTTCCCTCTACACTCAGTACTCATCCTTGTTGCTGCCTCCCATTTTAGGCAACAACAATGGCGCAGACGCGACTGGGGACGCGCCATCCGGGCTGTCGCGTAAGATGAAAATCCAAAGGATTTTCAGCTGTCTGCCGCCATTATTGTTGTTGCCTACATTATCAATGTATCCATTGGTTTTGCTAGGAAAATTTAAAAAAGCTAAGCATTTAACACTGATTATGCTGGAAAAGATAAAGCAGGAATACCTGAAAGTCCATGGAGATCTGATTAAAGACAAAAAGCTGCTAAAACCAACTTCACTGGGATACTCTGGCTCTGCATCTGCTGACACTATCCATGAATTTTTCAAGAAGATAGGCCTTGACAAGTACAGTTCTTTTGCAGACCTTGGCTCTGGTGAAGGAAAAGTTGTTCTCATAGCATCTTTATTCACAAAGTCTTTTGGCATTGAGATTGATGAGGAGCTGATTGGTATCTCTAACAATATTAAGAAGAAGCTGAAGCTTGACAATGCAGCATTTCTTTATGGAGATTTCCTTGACATGGATCTTACTGATTATGATATCCTGTTCATAAATCCAGACCAGCCAATGTATGAGGCTGAGAAGAAACTGCGCAGGGAGATGACTGGCAAGCAGAAACTGATTGTGTTTGGAGGACTGTACAAACCCCTGAACATGAAGCTTGTGAAAGAGTTTACTGTGCAGAATGCGAAATTCTTTGTGTACAAGAATGATTAAGAAGAATTAGATCTCAATTATTATCTTATTCCTGCCTTCTGGATATACCTTCACCAGCTCGCCTTTCTTCAGGCCCAGGAAATCAATTATCTTCTTGTTTATGATAACTCCAAGGGAATCCCCTATCTTGTTGACTCTGGTTGTTGATTCCAGGCCCCACAGGCCTTTTTCCTTAGTAACTTTTGTGACCTTTCTTGACATATCTTCATCATAGAACACTGCTTTGCATTTTGTGCAGACCATTGCAGGGAAATTGCCTACTAATATCCCTTTTACCTTGAAAGGTGCGTTCTTTACCACCATCCTTCCGCCGCAATCATAGCATTTGTCGAGTTTTTTCATGTTATCATCACAGTCTTCACAACAATCTTGTTGTTTCTTACCTTATATGCAACAGCCACACAGCCATATATGCTCAGCCAGCCATCTGTCTGCTTGAATCTTGAGCCTCTTTTTATGGTCTTCTCTACCTGCTCGAAGCTCACATCCCTCAGTGCCATCTGCTCTTCTGCATGAATTGTCAGTATAATCCTCATTTTTTGTTATCATAATATATTATAATACCTTATGATATATAAATCTTTTGCTGATATTGCTACTCCAGAATTCTTTTTAAGCCTTTTGCGCTGGGATTCGGAATCTTTTCATGCATCAACTGATGATTTCCGGAAATGAACAGCTAATGCAGAGAACTTCCGGGAAAGAAAAGATGCTATTCAATTCCTCTCTCCAGATGGCCTGTTGTGTATCCCTTCTTTATCCTGCTGTCATCAAACTTTTTATTATTAAGGATTTTCCTATAAATCCTTACAAACTTTCCAGCATCCTTGTGAGAGTCAATGTAGAAATATCTTATTCCTTTGCTGATGCATTCTTTTGTCTTGTTGAACAGGCCTATCTGATTAGAATTGAGTATCTCTGTCATTCCATTATAATTCCTTATCTTGAACCTCCTTCCTTCTTCATCAATAATCTCTGGCGCAGAGATTTTCTCTTTTGATGTCATGAGCACAATGTCTCCATGTGTTATCAGGATAAACCTTTTGCTCTTCATTGCTTCTATCTCTTTTATGCT
>JAHJCS010000042.1 GCA_018812465.1 Nanobdellota archaeon
GAATATTACCAGAGACAGGCTCCTTAAAGATCATGGTCTCTTTCACTACTGTGTTGCCATATGCTAGATGGAAGCTCAATGAGTACTCATCTATTGACTGAGCATGGACAGGACTGGATAAAAGAAATGCTCCAAGCAGGATTGCCAGGAAACAGACCAGGATATTGCCTGATTCCTTGAAAATATTTTTCATCAATAATATTAAGAAATGAAGATATTTAAATCTATCGAATCAAGAGACCAATCGTATATTGACATTCTCTCCGCTGTCCTGAGCTGCCTGTGCTTTAGCCAGTATATCCAGTGGACTTGTCTTGACTGGCTCATCATCATCCCGCACTCTCACTTCAGTATAATTCTGCTCAACAACAGCTCCTGACTCAACGGTTATATCATTCTCAGAATCCACAGACGGCTGGACCTGATCAGAGATTGCGTTATCCGGTTCACTAATCTCAGGCTTGGATGAACAGGCTGTTATGACAACAAGAACTGATAAAAACATCATTAAGATAATAGTCAAAATTATTGTTGTTCTCTTCATGGAACAGGGTAATAAGAAAAAATATATAAAGTTATGCAAATGAGGAATACACATGGAAGAAAATAGCATCATAAAGATTGATGGAAGCCATAAAGAAGGCGGGGGCCAGATAGTCAGAACAGCTCTTGCGCTCTCAATCATCACAGGAAAGGCTTTTGAGGTTGACAATATAAGGAAGGGCAGGTGCAGCTCAGGCCTGAAAAACCAGCATATGTACTGCATCAGAGCATTGCAGCAGCTCTCTAGCTCAAAAGCAGAAGGAGCTGAGCTTGGATCAGAAAGCCTGAAGTTCTTTCCAGGAAAATTCAATCCAAAATCAATATCAATAGATATCGAGACAGCTGGATCAATAACCCTGCTTCTTCAATCACTCATGATACCATGCATGCTTGGATCAGGCACAACAAAGTTCAGGATAACTGGAGGAACTGATGTCAAGTGGAGCATGCCTGTTGATTATTTCAGCGAGATAGTCCTTCCTCAGATGAGAAGATATGCTGACATTGACTTCAGGCTTGAGAAAAGAGGTTATTATCCTAAAGGAGGCGGTGTTGTAGAGCTGAAAGTGAAACCAAGATACACTATAGATAACCTAAAAGATGCAGCTCAGGTGAATCTCACAGAGCAGGGAACATTGATGCAGATAAAAGGAGTCAGTCATGCATCACAAAGCTTACAGAAAGCTATGGTAGCAGAAAGGCAGGCAGAGTCAGCAAATAATATCCTAAAGAGCCTTGAATGCCCGGTTAATATAAGGACAGAATACCATGATTCTCTATCAGATGGTTCAGCAATAACGTTATGGTCTGTATTCTCAATAAATGAAGATGATCTTGATATCAGCAATCCTATAAGGATAGGAGCTGACTCTCTGGGTGAGAGAGGAAAGAGAGCAGAGGATGTAGGAAAAGAAGCAGCAGATAGGCTGATCAATGAGATAAATTACAAAGCACCTGTTGATGAGTATCTCGCAGACAATATGATTCCATTGCTTGCGCTGTTCGGAGGAAAGATAAAAGTTGCAAAAATAAGCAGCCATGCTCTGACAAATATATATGTTGTGGAGAAGTTCCTGGATGTGAAGTTCAATATAGATAAAGAAAAAAGGATTATTTCTGTGAATCTGCCTAGATAGTCCTGTAAATCAAAGAACTTCTAACCAAGCAGCCCAAGCTCAATGTCTGTCTTGAGCTCCATTATCTCATAGTAGACCTTCTTCTTGTCCTCTATATCCTTCAGAAGAGAATACAAGCTTTGTATCCTGCTGTACATCTGTTTTGCCTGATTATAATCATTCTCATTGATGTAATTCCTTGCCTGCTCAATCAAGTTGTATACTGCGATTGTTGAGGTCTTTTCTGACTTAACAGCCTCTTCTACAACTCCTGCTGTGCCTTTCATTGCCAACTCGCTCACTGGAACCCTGAAAGCCTTCTTCTTTAAGGCCTGCTCTTCTTTTTTCATCTCCTTGACGCCTTTCAGGAGCATCTCTTCTTTTTTCTCAAGCATCTCTTCCTTCTCTTTGAGTCTCTTTTCCCATGCTTCAAGCTCGTCCAGATCAGAGGTCTTTGCGACTCTCTTGTTTATCTCTTTTTCAAGGGATTTTATCTCTTTATCCATCTGCCTTGAGATCTTTATCCTTGATGCTTTCATGGCATTTATGCTTGCCTTGAGTTCTTTTGCCTCATTTATCTTCTTGAGCTTTGTATCAATATCAGTTGTTTTCTTTTTCCATTCTTTGTCCATAAGGCTGAGGCTCTTCTCCTTGCCAAGAAGTGTCTTCTCTTTTGCATCAAGCTGATGCTCTTTTGACTCAAGCTTGTCTATTGCCTGAAGTATCTTGTTCTCTTTTTCAGTCATCTCTTTCTTGTCTTCCTCAAGCCTCTCCACAAGAGCCTGGACCTCATCCTCTCTGGATTTCAGTTCAGCAAGATCCTCTTCAAGATCCCTCACCTTGTCTATTATCTCTGTCTCCTTATCATTTAGCAGCTTCTCCTTCTCCTCAAAGCCGCTTACATATTGTGATTTATCAGCAATATCAGCATCTAATTTCTCTTTCTTCTTCTGTAGAGCAAGTATATCCTTGTCCACGCTTGCAATAGTCCTTTTTGCAGAGTCTTCCATCCTCTTGATGCCTGATTCCTGCTTCTTGAGGTCAGCATCTTTCTCATTGAGCTTTGTCTCCTTATCAAGCAGGTACTTCTGTTTCTCATCAAGTTTGATCCTGAATCGGTCATTCAGCTCCTTGTTCTTTATTATCTTGTCCTCTTTGTCTGCAAGCTCTTTCTGCTTCTCCTGTATGAGCATCCTCTCTCTTCTCAAGAACTTGACAGATTCCTTCATGACTTCTCGGTTCTTCTTGATGTCTTCCTCAAGCTTCTTATTCTCAATCTGCATTATCCCAATATCTTTGGTTATCTTGGCCTTGTCTTTGAGCAGAGACTCTACCTCGCTCTTTGATTTTGAGAAACCTTTGGAGAACTCGCTTGCCCTTGCATCATGCTCAGTTATCTTTTTGGTGATCTCTTCTTCTTTCATCAGGAGTCCTGACTCTTTCCTGTTAAGCCTGTCCTCTTTCTCTTTTAGCTTGTCTGAAAGCTTGATGAGGAGTTTCTGCTTGCTGGCCAAGGATTTCTCCTGTTGAGGGGCCTCTTTCTTCATAGTGGCGTGCTCTTGGTCAAGATCACTTATCATGGCCTGCTTCTTTGAAATCTCAGTGATTAGGTTAGTATGTGTTTCCTGGAGCTTTGATACCTCTTTCTCCACTTTCTTCTGGTCTTTAGGTGCTTTTGCCATAAGCTTTAAGGACTGCTCTTTCTGCTCAAGATCCTTTGACTTGTTTATCAGCTCCTCTTCTTTCTTGACAAGCTCCTTTCTCTTCTTGTCTATCTCTTCAGAAAGCTCCCTTAGCAGTTTTTCCTTGTCTTTTATATCCTGCTTCTGCTCTTCTGGCTTATCTTTTTTCTTGAAAATCTTTGATAGAAAACCCTGGCTTTCATCATCAGGCATTGGAGGTGGCCCTAATATATCATCATTGCTGCTAGCGCTCATATCTGCCATATAACTACCCCCTGAGGGTATGATTATATTTCCATTTATTAAAGTTTGTAACGATTCCAGAATGGGAACAAAAACATTTATAAACCAAGCCAAAAAACTTAAGTTTATGGCAAAAGACACATGCAGTTCATGCAAAAAGAAAGTGGCTAATATGAGGGGAGTGACCTCTTTTATGTGCCCTAAATGTGGAAAACAAGAGATAGTAAGATGCCCTGAATGCAGGAAGATAGCAGCAAAATACGCATGTCCAGAATGCAATTTTACAGGACCTAATTAGGTGAAACATGGCAGTAGTAGTGGTTACATTAAGGATAATGCCTGTGTCAGTTGATATCAATCTTGACACAATAGAGGAACAGGCAAATGCGCTCATAAGGGATTTTGGCGGAGAGCCTGGCAAGAAAGTTATAAATCCTATTGCATTCGGACTTAATGCACTTGACATCTATTTCACAATGCCTGAAGAGAAAGGCTCAACAGATGCGCTTGAGATTAAGGTCCGTGAAGTTGAAGGAGTGCAGTCAGCAGAAGTGACAGATGTCAGAAGGACTATGGGATAGTCCGGATAAAGATTTCTTTTATATCATTTATTTGTTTTATAAAAACAAACCATCAAGAAATAATCAGGCAACAAAGGATTATTTGATAAACCTGATCAAAGAGATTCTATTCTAAGATATTTTATCATAATAAGAAAGATTGCCTGGTTTATAGAATGTTTTTGATCTTGTCAATATTATCAGCAACATCAGCACCTTTCTTTGTCAAAGAAAGCAGCTTTAGCCTGCCCTGCTTGTTGAAGTTTATCAGGCCAGACTTCTCCATCTGCTGGAGTATCTTGACAACATGAGAATAAGTGCAGTCAATCTGCTTGGCAAGGTTGGATGCATAGACTTCGTTTTTGGCGTTCCTTAGGTTCACAAGCATCATAGCTGGTTTTTCCCTGAAAAACACTCCAAAAATCGCTTTAGTCTTCATATACAACCCCCAATATGCTTATATAAACTTGATAATATATTTTGTTATATAAGTGTTTAAGGAGCTTATTTATAAAGTTTTCTGATTTTAGAATTTAACCTAATAAGAATATAAAAGTTTTTAAAGACAGGATAAAAAAAATAGAATAATGAAAGATGATTTTCTTTTTCCTTACGACAAAATAAGGAAGATTCAGGAGGATATGCTCAAGGATGTAGCAGATGCTGTCAAGAACAAAAAGAAGATCATTGCCCATGCACCTACAGGATTAGGAAAGACAATAGCTTCACTAGGACCTGCTCTTAAGCACGCGATTGACAATGACCTTACAGTATTCTTCCTGACTTCAAGGCACACCCAGCACAATATAGCGATTGAGACTCTTGCAGAAATAAAAAGGAAGTATGATATTGATTTCAGTGTTGCGGATATAATAGGCAAGAGATGGATGTGCGCAATGGATGGTGTACACCTGCTTTCATCAAAAGATTTCTCAACCTACTGTAAGTCAGTCAAAGAAGACGGAAAGTGTGAATTCTATTCAAGGACAAAAAAAGGCAATGTGTTGACAACTGATGCAAAAAAAGTCCTTGAAGACCTAAAAAATATTGAAGCGTGCAGCACAGAGAAGCTTATTGAGATGTGCAAGAAGAATGGAGTCTGCCCATATGAGATGGCCATGACAATCGCAGCAAAAGCAAAGGTGATAATATGTGACTACTTCTTTGTTTTTGACAAGGGAATCAGAGAGACTTTCATGTCAAAGACCAACAACAAGATTGAGGAATCCATACTGATAATAGATGAAGGCCATAATCTTCCTTCAAGGATAAGGGATCTTGCCACATCAAAGCTCTCAAGCTTTGTGCTAAAAAGAGCCATAAAAGAAGCAAAGAAGTTCGGATATAATGACACCATTGAAGAGCTCTCGCTTATCCAGGACATACTCAACAGCTATGGTGAAGGTATGAGTATAGGCGCTGAGAAGATTCTCACAAAAGAAGACTTCATGAACAGAGTGTCTAAGATAAAGGATTATGATCAGATTGTAGGAGACCTTGCATTCATTGGAGAGGAAGTGAGAGAAAAGCAGAGGCAGAGCTATATCGGATCTGTTGCTTTGTTTCTTGAGCACTGGCCAGGCCCAGACCAAGGAAGCGTGAGGATATTCTCTGTTTCCCAGTTCAAGAACCAGCCTTCATTGAATCTCATCTTCAGATGCCTTGATCCCTCAGTATTCTCTAATGAAGTCATAGAGAAAGCTTACTCTGCTGTGCTCATGAGCGGAACACTCACACCAACATCAATGTACAAGGATCTTCTTGGATTCCCAAAGGACACTGTTGAGAAGATCTATGAGAATCCTTTCTATGAAGAAAATAAGCTCACATTGATAATACCGGAGACAACAACTAAGTTCAATCAGAGAAACGAGCAGCAGTTCCAGAGGATCGCAAAAATAATATCTGAGATAGTAAATATTGTCCCAGGCAACTCAGCCATATTCTTTCCAAGCTATGGGCTCCGCGACCAGGTATACAAATATTTCTATGACTTGTGCGAGAAGACAACCTTCAAAGAACAGCCTGGAATGACAAAAGAAGAGAAGACAGATTTCCTTGAGAGATTCAAAGGATATCAGAAGACAGGCGCAGTTCTTCTTGGAGCATCAACAGGATCATTCGGAGAGGGTGTTGACCTTCCAGGCGATCTTCTGAAAGCAGTGATTGTAGTGGGCCTTCCATTAGAGCATCCTGATCTTGAGACTAAAGAGCTGATAAAATATTTTGATAAGAAATTCGGCAAAGGATGGGATTATGGTTACATCTTCCCTGCTTTAAACAGATGCCTGCAGAATGC
>JAHJCS010000043.1 GCA_018812465.1 Nanobdellota archaeon
AATTCAACATACATCGCAGCGCTCCAGGCCTGCATAAGGCATCCTTTGCTCTGCATCTCAGCTGATGAGCTTATCTCTGCATGGTGGCCTATTGCTCCGCTCCAGAGCATCTCTTTTGTGCTTGCATCAGCTATTTTGCTGATCTCACTGCTGAACCTCAGCTTGCTCAATCTTGTCATACATAATGCTGCAAGGTTATTTATCCAGTACCATGAGTCACCTCTGTGATAGCTCTGGTTCTTTTCTCCTGTGTGCCTGTCACAATATAACCTATTCTCTTTGTCTATTGTGGAAAGGCCTCCCCAGGTGTTCCACAAGTGAGGCAGTGCTGTCTTGAAGCACTTTATCCACTGTGAGTTTGTTAGAAGTTCAGGATATACATAGTATGCTATGAATATGTTGGGCCTTATTGTGCTGTCATTCAATCCATCATCAAGGTAATTTCCATTCCAGAAATCTTTCCTTACTCTTTCAAGAAGGTCTTTTTCAAGCTTTTCAGCAATGCTCTCGCCAATCTTGTCGCTTGTCACCTTGCACATCAGTTTCATGAGTTTGTAGATGTTGAGCCTCAATGCCTGGATCTCAATCCTGTATCCTTCTCTGTAATCATTTTGGTAATCTGTATCCATCCAGGTCTCAAGCCTGCCATTCAATGCAAGATCATCATTAGTGTGCTTGTCTATAAGCCCATAGATACAGTCCTCTACTTTGTTCTTTATGAGCTCGATATCATTTGGAGAGAGGTACTCAGTTATTATCTTCTTCTTGTGAAGGGCCTCAAACAGGTCATACACTCTTTTCATGAGCCAGCCTATTGCATCAGCATTGCCAAGGTGGGCTTTCTTTTCTGGAGGATAGAACAGGTTGAGCCTTCCATCCTTGTTTATTGTCTTGAGTGACCTAAATATTATCTCCTTTGCAAGGTCATACTTGCCCTGGTCTATCAGGGCCTTGAGGCTGACTGCCTCATCTCTTGCCCAGAACTGGAAGAACCACCATAATCCTGCATAGACTCCTTTTTTCCTGTCAAGGTTTGTGATGAGATGATCCAGCGAGAGGCATGCTGCCTTGTATGCTATCATCTTATCCTTGTCTTTGATTTTCTTCTGGAAGCCATTGACATATATCTGCTGTTTCTTCTTTATTTCTGTGAGATTGCGGAGTATCCTGTCATTCTCTTCTATTGCTTTCTCCAGATCAAGTGAGAATGAGATGACCATGCTCTTTGATATCATCCTAAAAGCTGAGTAGACATGCCTTTTCCATGGCCATGAATCCCTGTCCTGGTCAAATGAGTAGATCTGTTCATTGAATGTTTCTATTTTTTTGATGGCTGAACCGCTGCTGTTGATCACAGCATAGATTGTGTATTCTGCTGCTCCTTCTGTCTTGTCTTCCTTTAAGTCTGTTTTCTTTGTGTATTCTATTATTATCTTTCCATCCTTTTCTTTTATGCTGTAGAACCTGCCGAACTCCCTGTTGTCATATGCTTTCTTTGCATCAAGCACAATCTCTATCTCCTTATCCTCGCTAAGCTCATAGACTATAGAATTATGGAAGAGCGGCATCATGAATGATTCTGTGAGTTTTCCTCTGGTTCTCTCAACTGAATAGAATCTGTTCTTAATCTGGGTTATCTTTTCTGAGCCAACAGGAAATATATTCTCTATTATCTTGAACATCTCATCATTCTCATTGAAGAAAGCTCCCTGATACCTGCTTATTGGACTCTCAGAAAAAGAAAGATATCCTCCAGCCTTGTTTGTGAGGATAAAACAGGGGCTGCCAGACTCATTGGATACACTGACATCTCCTACCTCATGGATTACTATCATCTTCCCCCTCTTTTTGGATTATGTTATTATATATCAGTTATATATAAGTTTTTTGTTTATTCATATAAGATATCCAGATATCATGAGATCTTACTGAGGCACCCAGACCCTTTCAACATGTTTTCCTTTGCCTGTGTTTAAGGCGTATTCTTCCATAGGTTTCATCCATGTTGCAACAGGCTGACTCTCATAATTAAGAAGTATATCCATCTTCCTTGCCCAGTCTATCTCTCTCATATTACCTATCATTCGCACATCCTGAATAGGTGTGATATCAAGCTGGGGAATTGCTGCATAAGGCATGTCCTCTCCCAGGCCATAGTCCCTGATCACTCTCTTTCTCACAAGCTCCATGCATGCAGCATGGGTTATCAGGTGGTCTATATGTCTTCCTATCGCCATAGGGAAAAGGACAATGCTGTCTCTTCCTATCTCTGAGATCTTCTCTTCAAGCTTCTGTTTCAGCTCATCAACTGTTGCTCGTTCATGATTGATGCCTGAGCCCATAAAATAATCAATCTTGACTCCTTTCCATCTGACAGGCATATTGGGCTTGCCATACATCTCTTTGTTCCTGAAAGGAGCATCCTTCATCTTAAGGTCATGGAGGACGCATCCTGCAAGCTCAGCGCATAGCCTTTCCTCTCTTGCCCTAACTTTTGTAGGGTCTTCTTTGCTTCCTGGAGCATAGTTTGTCTGAGTAAAACAGTCAATGACATGGACTGGCACTTCATTTCCAGTGAG
>JAHJCS010000044.1 GCA_018812465.1 Nanobdellota archaeon
AACAAGCTGTTCACATGGAATCCTCAAAAAGATGTGATTGAATATAACGGCAAATCAGTCATATTCCAGAAGATAATAGACAATACCGGATATACCAAAGAGGCGCTTGAGAAAGAGTTCAAGACAAGGACAGAGCTCTTAAAGAAGCTTGTCAAGAACAAGATCACTGATTTTAAGCTTATCAATGAGATATTCCATACTTACATAAAAGACAGGACTTCCTTGCCAAAAGAGTACCAGGTATAATAATATCTTCAGGGCATTGGAAAGTCTCAGCGCACTTAGGTGTTTGCGCTTAAGATTGCGCTTAACATTGAACATTAATATAAAAAAGGGGTGGGAACTGATGTCAGATACTGAAAAACTGAGAAAGAAGATCCAGAAAGTATCTGCTGTGCTAGACTTCTATGATGATCTTTGCAAGAGAAGCATCCATGATGAGAAAGAGCTTAAGGATGTGAAGCTCAAGATGGACTTTGCCAAGAAGCAGATGCTTAAGCTATGCATGGAAAGCAAGAAGATAATAAAATCAGCTGAGAAACAGGAGACAGTGTGAAATGTACAAGAATCTCAAGATAATAATTGACAGGATACTCGAGCTATTGTCAGAAATAGAGAGGTATGAGTTTTATAGAAATAACCTTTTAGAGACTACTCAAAGAATATATTCTGAGTATCAGAATGGAATGTTCTCATATGAAGAATACAAGAAGCTCCTTCAGTCTGTGCTCAAAAGCAAGTCAAAGAAGGAATGGGTTGATTATTACAACAGCTATATCTACTCTCTTCTGAAGCAGATAGAGCCATTGCTTTCGCAGATAATCTATTCAGTATATCAGGACAAGTCTGCAGAGCATGTCATGATCTCAGAGAAGCATGCTCTAAAGCATGCTGAGAAGAAGCATGCAAAACCCCATATTGAGATTGAAGAGGCAAAAGAGAGTGCTCCAGAGAAAGCTCCAGAGACTGAGTATGAGTTTGTCAAGGTGAAGCGGCCTTCAATGGTGGATAAGCTCAGGGAAGCAGTGAAGCCAAAAGACATTCCTGCTGATATATCAGAACCTGGAGAAGATTCATCCTTATCTGTAAAAGCTTCGCAGAAGAGAAGAATAACCTCAGAAGAGATAGAGAAAAGAAAAGGAGTGCTTGCAGGCATAACAGAATCTCTGAAGCAGAGGAAAAATATTCCTGAAGCTCCAAGAAAGCGCACATCTCTCTATGCAAAATTCAAGGATTACCTCTTTTTTAAGGATATAGAGATCAGGAAACAATCAATCCACAAGAAGATTGAGAGATCAAAACAGCCTTCATTCTTCCATAAGATCAAGGATTCATTGCTATCCAGAAGATTTAAGCCAGAGAAAGCAGTTCCTGTCAGCAGAGCAAAGCCAGCAAAAGAGCCTCTTCTTTCAAAGCTATCCAGGGCTTTTGCTTTTGGCTCCAGAAGCGAGAAGGTATACAGCAAAGAGAAAGAGCTTCCTTCAATACTTCAGAAGAAAAAGCCGTTCTCAGGTATGTTATCAAATCTTTCTCTCAAGGCCAGGCTGGCTGTTCTTAAGATGCTTCCTGCAAAAAATCCTGCTGATATCACTTTTGCTCCTCAGAAAAAACGCAAATTCTTTGATGCTCTGAGTACAGCTGTGAAGTCAAAAGAGGCAGAACCTAAGATTATCCTTAATCCTGAGGATGATAAGGCCTTAAAGAAGCTGGTAGAGAATGTTGACAAGATAAACCAGGAGATATCTGAGCAGAGAGTAGATACAGGGCCTGATCCTCTCAGCATAAAGCTGAAGATAGCTCTTATAAGATTCCATTTCTTTGTAAGGGATCTGATCAGCCCAAGAGCCAAGAAGACCAAGAGAGAGAAACCTGTCTTATCAGAAGAGCCAGAGCCAGTTCCTCTGCCTATTGCTGCAAAGAAAAAACAAGGGATTGCTGTTCCGCAGCCTGAGAAGCCTTCTTTCTACAATGCTCTGAAGAGCGTAACCTACAATTTTGTGTCCTTCCCATCTCGTACAATAAAAAGAGCATACTCATGGGTAATCCGGCCAGGTTTCAAGCCAGAGAAACTGTTGAAACAGGCTCCAGAACCAAAGAAATCTCCTATACCTGCTTTTGAGAAGCCAGGTGTAATGATATCAACCTCCATATTTGCTCCGATAAAAGCCTGGTATAGAAGGCTTGCTGAAGAAGAGAAGATATTCATATCCAAGAAGACCCAGGCTCCACGCTCTCTGCAAGTCGAGGCTTTGAAGAAGAAGATTGTGCCTCTCTTTGAAGAAGAGAAGGTATCTTCGACTCTGCTGACTGAAGAGGTTGACAAGATAAAAGGGATAATGGAGCAGAAGAAGAGCTTTGAGATATATCAGCCTTCTTATTATGGCTCAGTCGCAAACACTCTTGTGAGGAGATTCACTTTCTATATTGTGGACAAGTTCCCTGGTTTATTCAAGAAACTGTATGACCAGCTCAGGTTCGCTAACATCAAGATCCTTTCAAATACCTATGTGAACATGATGATGCTTTCTGTCATGCTGTCTTTTATAGGAAGTTTTATCCTATTCTCAATATTCTTCATAATCTCTAATAATCCATTCTTTATAATCATACCAAAATCCCTGATGATGTCATTGGTGTTCTCTATTGTTGTGTTCATACTGTTCTATATGTATCCCTCAATACAGGCAAGCTCAAGGGAGAAGAGCATCAACACGAATCTTCCTTTTGCTATCAATCACGTCGCTGCTGTGGCAGGATCAGGAGTTCCTCCAACTAAGATGTTCAAGCTTCTTGTCGAGTCAAATGAATATGGTGAAGTAGCATCAGAGTTTGGCAAGGTAGTGGAATATATAGACCTTTTTGGTTATGACCTCTTGACAGCAATAAGATCAGTATCACTAACAGTTCCTTCAGCACCTCTCAAAGAGTTCCTTGAGGGAATAGTCTCGACAGTAGAATCTGGAAGTGAGTTAAAAGATTATCTGAAACAGAAGGCTTCTGAGGCAATGCTTGCCTACGAGCTGGAAAGGCAGAAATATCTTGAGACCATAGCCACATATTCTGATATCTACACAGGAATCCTGATAGCTGCCCCGCTGTTCTTTATAGTCTCATTATCACTTGTCAGCATGCTTGGCGGAACAATAGGCGGCATGGATATCAATCTGATAATTGTTATAGGGGCTTATGGGGTAATACCTTTCCTGAACATAATATTCCTGGCATTCATTGAACTTACTCAGCCAGAGGTATGATCATGTATAACAAAGAATATCACAAAGAACATAACTGAGGATAATGATGAAGACAGAAAGAAGACACATCATAACCATAGGTTTAGGCATAGCTCTGCTTTTCATAGATCTGCTCTTCTTCTTCAAGTCAGCATGGTTTGTGCCTTTGGTTGTTGTTGCTGTGACCATCGGCTGGAGCCAGTACTGGATAGATTTCTTTGTAGAGCTGCAGAGGCAGAAGAATATTGAAATCAGATTCCCTGATTTTGTGAGATACCTTGTCGGAGCGATAAAATCAGGCATGCCTATGTCAAAAGCAGTGACTCACGTCTCAAAGACTGATTTTGGAGATCTGTCGCCTTATGTGAAGAAGCTTGCCAATCAGGTTGAGTGGTCAATACCTCTTCATAAAGCACTCATGATTTTTGCTTATGACACTAAGAATCCTGTGATAAAAAGAGCTATAGCTACTGTCATAGAAGCAGAGCAGGCAGGAGGAAACATAGAGGATGTGCTTGAGACAGTGACCCAGTCAGTCATTGAGATAAAGAAGATAAAAGACAGGAGGAAAGCAAGCATCCACAGCCAGGTCATCCAGAGCTATGTGATATTCTGTGTTTTCCTGATAATCATGATAATAGTCCAGAACCTTGTTGTCCCTTATGTCTCTGGTTTAGGGGCTCCTGTAGGAGACCAGATCACAGAAGGCATCATCAATCCTCTTGGAGGCATAATCGAGGATATACCATTTGATTACACATCTATTCCAGGATTCATCAGCTCTTTGACTACATGGTTCATAAGCCTTAAGGGAATATTCCTGATGATATCCCTTATCCAGGGCTTCTTCACAGGCCTTGTGATAGGAAAGCTAGCAGAAGGCCAGATATATCCTGGCCTGAAACATTCAATCATACTCATGACTGCAGCATTCTTCATAATCACATTGACTCAGGCATTATAACAAAGGTAAATTATGGAAATCATAAAAAGAGTTTACGCTCCATCCAGCAATCAAAGACTTGCCTTAGGCATGATAAGCCTTGTTGTTGTGATAGGCATATTCGGCCAGCTGCTTCTGAGTGACTGGTTCTTGATTGGAGCGATAATCTTCTGGATGCAGTACACTGCGATGCTGTCATTCCTGCAGTTCAGCAGGCATAAATACAGGTCTCATGACTCATTAACAGAAATCCTTCTCATACCTCACATAAGATTCTTTGTGTTCATATTTATTGCGACGATTGGTTTGGTGGGTACAGTGAAAGGGCAGTATTATCTTGGATACATCACACTCTCGGCCTGGTGGCTGTTCTCTGTGAATTTCTACAGGCATTACAACCAGTTCAGGAAATTTGAGTGAGTGTCTTGAAGTATGATCTAAATCTGGATCATCAATTCTTTCTATATTTTGCTGACAACATATAAACTAAATGATGTCGGCAGCAACAACACTGGATTCGGTACCAAGGGTCTTGTTCCTTGATCCCGCCATCAAGGAGGGTATCCTCACTTCGTTCGGAACCCTCTGAATAATAAACTGGTCGTGGGGCTGAGCAAAGCGAATGCCCCACTTAGCTCGCTTCCGAGGGTAGCGTGAACGCTCCTGCACTCAGTACTCATCCTTGTTGCTGCCGAATAAAATTGGTTAAAGTAAACAATAGCACAGACTAACAGACACCACCCTGACGCAGACGAGGCTGGGGTGCGCCCTACGGGCTGCCGAGTAGGACAAATTCGAGCAAAGCGAGAATTTGGCCGTCTGCTGTCAAGAGGGTGGTGTAGGTTTCCTTTAAAATCATTATTACTTTTGATGCTGTTATTGTTGCTAGTATTAATTTAGCTTACAAAAGATATCATCAAAAGCTTTAAAAAGCTGAGGAGCATTTTTGACTTCATGAAACTAACACTTGACCTCAAGAAGTCTGTTGAAGAGAATGCTTCTGAGTATTTTGAGAAGGCCAAAAAGGCCAAGAGAAAGGTCAAAGGGGCTGAGGAAGCAGTGCAGAAGATGTATGCCAGACTCTCAAAAGAAGAGAAGCGCGTGAAGGAAGCAGAGGAAAAGAGAGATGAACTAGAGGCAGAGAAGAGCAGGCCCAAAAGGAAGCTGGAATGGTATGAGAAGTTCAGATGGTTCATAAGCTCTGAGGGATTCCTTGTGATTGGTGGAAGGGATGCTACCACCAATGAGATCATTATAAAAAAGCATACTGAGAAGAATGACCTGGTATTCCATACTGACATGGCAGGCTCTCCATTTTTTGTCATAAAGAATCCTGACCAGAAAGATATAGGCAATGATACTCTTATAGAAGTAAGTGATGCGACATGCACTTATTCCCGCGCATGGAAACTTGGTTTGGGAACGACTAATGTGTTCTGGGTCAAGCCTGACCAGGTGAGCAAAGAAGCAAACCCTGGTGAGTTTATGGGCAAGGGCGCTTTCATGATAAGGGGCAAGACCAATTATCTTCCTGCAAAGATCAGCCTTGCAATAGGTGTCATGGATGATGGCAGGGTCATGGGTGCTCCTGTGACTGCAATCAAGAAGCACTGCAAAATCTCTTTTGAGCTGATGCAGGGCAATGAGAAGACTGCTGCTGTCGCAAAGAAGATCAAGTCAAAGCTTGGTGATAATAGTATAGACCTTGATGATATAATCAAGGTTATTCCTGCTGGCGGAGCCAGGATAAAATAAGAGATCAATCAATATAACTCTATCAATCACAATCCAGATCAGAACCTGCCTTCAAGATCTGTCTTTACATCTTTTTGATTTTTTCTTTCTGCTGGCTTATAATTAGGATCAAAATTCATTCTTAGCAGGATATTGAGGTCAATTATTCTTGCTCCTACCTGGTCATTGCTCGCAATACTTATTATATACTCAGGCAGATTGTACTCAGGAAATCTTTCTGCAGGCATGACATTGTCTGGCTGGAACTGGCCAAATCCAGCATAATCATGAGCGATTATTCCTAAAGGGCCTACTGGTAGTTTTCTTCCCTTGACTATCACACTTCCTACTGGTATGATCAGAGCATTCTCTGGAGGCTGGGAATGATCTCCAAGAAGGTGATTGATATCAATTATTCTTCTGTATCTCTCTCTCACATCTGCTATGTTCTGTCCTGGTCCTGGAACTATCTTTATATCCTTATATCTTGTCAATGATGATGTATCCATACAGTCATCCTCAAATCCATAGACTTCTCCTAAGACTCTGAACAATGGAAAGTTGTAGACTCCTCCTGCATCCATCATCACAGATCTTTTTCCATTTTTTCTGGCTTCCTCTACTTCTTTCTGAGCTGCCAGCATCTTCATATACTCAAGATGCCTTCTCTCTGCAGGGCCTATCTTATCTGTGTTGTTGACCATCTTAGCTTCTATTCAAGGGACTTTATTATATAAACCTTTCTATTTTAACTACTGTATTGTGGTCATAATGACAATAATGCAGTTCTTTCATATACCACAAACTTTATATATGTATAATTTAATACCTTTAAAAGTACCTTTATAGATATAATAATTAAGGTATAAAAATATGTATAATCATATAGGATATTAGTCTATATCAAATCAGACAGCAATTTTGGCATAAAAAACAAAGGCACAATGAATGGTAAAGCTTCAATTTGACCAGAACAAGCAGTACAAGATAACTCTTCCTAAAGCACTTGTAGATGCAAAAGGGTGGAACAAAGGGGATTCAATCCATGTCAGCCTGGACAGCAAAGGTGACATAGTGCTGAGCATAAACAGCAAAAGCAGAGGTGGTAAATGATGAATCTGAGACTGACAGACTTTGAAGAGACAAAAGATATTGTGATAGAACATGCTCGTTCAATGAATAAGAAGCCAGCAGCAGCAAAGAGGCGTTTTGAGGAGAACTCATTGCTGAATAATTTTTTTGGAGAAGAGTCAACAAGTGAATGATATGAAATACCTGAAAAGATCAATACTCCGGATGAAGAAAAGAGAGGATCATGCTCGTAAAGGGTTTTTTGGCAAAACCTTATTAGTAGGCGGTAATGAGAGTTTTGTGGGAGCACCTGCAATGGCAGCAATGGCAGCAGAGTCTGTCCTTAGGGCAGGATCTGATATTGTTGTCATTGCAGCTCCTGCAAAGACTGCATGGGCAGTCAGCTGCATTATCCCTGATGCAATAACAAAGAAGTTCAAGTGCAGCCATTTCACAAGAGCTCAGGCAGCTGGCATAATCAGGCTTGCAGAGGAATTTGATGTTGTGCTCATAGGCCCTGGACTTGGAAGAGAAAAGGAGACTCTTGCATTCTCAAGAGAGATATGCAGGAGAATAAACAAGCCAAAAGTCATTGATGCAGATGCTCTCAAGGCAATAAGGATCCAGGAAGTAAACAATGCCATACTCACTCCCCATGCTAAAGAGCTTGAGATCATGCTTAAGAACAGCAGGATAAAAGAGAAAGAACTGAAGAAGAACATCGGCACCAATGTGGTGCTTGCGAAAGGCCATATTGACCAGATAATATCAAAAGACCAGACCCTATACAATAGGACAGGCAATGCTGTCATGACAAAGGCAGGAACCGGAGATGTTCTTGCAGGGCTTTGCGCAGGATTCGCAGCCCAGGGAACAGGGCTTTTCAGGGCAGCATGCATGGCTGCATACCTTAATGGAAAAGTAGGTGATTACCTGCTGAAGAAGAGAGGCAGGACATTCATTGCAAGTGATTTGATCAAGAATATTCATAAGGTGTTTAAGTGAGACTTGGAAAACTAATTGATTCGGCAACAACAACAGAGGATTCATACACGGTCAGATCTCGCTCTGCTCGCTCTACCCTATTCGTAAAGGAAAAACCCACACTATATATGGGTTTTCCCTCTACACTCAGTATTCATCCGTGTTGTTGCCTCAAAGAAGATAATCCTCACCTCGGCAAGTCTGAGTTGCAGCGTTTTATTGCTGAGGCTAGGAAGAATTATGATATCAAAGAAAAAAACTATTTCCCTAAGGTGATATAACTAATGGAGATTTTCACGCAGATCGGAATCATGTTCATCATCTCTGCAGCAGGAGCTTTCATTGCAAAGCTCATAAAACAGCCTATAATCCCAGCATACATAATAGCTGGAGCAATAGTTGGTCCTGTCCTTGGTTTCATAACAAGCTCTGAGATAATAAGGACAATGAGCGAGATTGGCATAGCTTTCCTTCTTTTTGTAGTCGGCCTTGAGATGAGTGTAAAGAAACTCAAAGACACTGGATTCTTTGCGACCATCGGCGGCACAATGCAGATGATATTCATATTCATCATAGGCTTCTGGATTGCGATTCTTCTAGGATTCCTTAGGATAGAAGCAGTGTATGTAGGATTCATTGTGGCATTCAGCTCAACAATGGTTGTTGTGAAACTGCTGTCAGACAGAAGAGAGATAGATACTCTTCATGGAAGGATAATCATCGGAATACTTCTCATGCAGGATATCATTGCTTTGTTTGTGCTCTCAATCCTGGCATCTCCAGATGGGTTTGCCCTTACTGCTATTCTTATATCTCTTGCAAAAGGAGCTGGCCTTCTTCTTATAGCTTGGGTCTTAAGCAATTATACATTTCCACCTATATTCAAGTTTGCAGCAAAGTCTCAGGAGCTTCTCTTCCTGGTATCCTTAGGGGTATGCTTCCTTTTCTCAATAGCACTTTCTTTAATAGGATTCTCAATAATCATTGGTGCATTTATTGCAGGACTAAGCCTGGCAAACCTTCCATATAACATTGAGATCATAGGAAGGGTGAAATCACTCAAGGATTTTTTTGCCACAATGTTTTTTGTGTCTCTTGGACTTGAGCTGCTCGTGCCTGACATGCGAAGCCTGATAATTCCATTGATTGTCCTGTCACTTATTGTGCTGATAATCAAGCCTTTTGTGCTTTTGGTGCTGTGCGCAATAGCAAGATACACTAAAAGGAATTCATTCATGACCTCAATATCCCTTGCGCAGATATCAGAGTTCTCACTGATAATTGTTGCTCAGGGACTGATGCTTGGCCACATCTCCCAGGATCTTTTCTCCCTCACTCTGCTGCTTGCAATAATCACCATTACTGCAACATCATATATCATGAGCTTTGAACTCAAGATCTTCAACTTTCTGTCAAAATACCTCACTCCTTTTGACATAGCCACAACAACAGAGCATCTTCAGTATCTTCCAGAGGAGCTGGAATATGACTTCATCCTTATAGGATATGATAGGATAGGCTATAATATCTTCAAGATGCTTGATGAAGCCAAAAAGACTTTCCTTGTGATAGACTTCAATCCAGACATTGTAAAGAAACTGGCAAGCAAGAAGATACCTTGTATCTATGGAGATATAGGTGATCCAGAAATCCTTGAACGGCTCAATCTAAAGAAGACAGAGTTTGTTGTATCTACTGTTCCTGGTGTTGAGGACAATATCCATATATTAAAGAAGGTCAAGGCAGAGAAGAAGAATATCCATGTGTTTGTTACAGCAACAATAATAGATGATGCCCTGAAACTCTACAAAGAAGGCGCTGATTATGTTATACTTCCACATTTCCTTGGTGGTGAGAGAGTATCCAATCTTATAAATGAAGTGAGCGGTGATTCTAAGAAAATCAATCTCACTAAGCTTGCGCATATACATGATCTCAAAGAAAGGATAGATATGGAGCATGAGCATCCACGAGGTGTATGATGGAAAAAGAAAGTCTTAAGAGATTAAAATCAAGGGGTATGCTGCTAAAACCTACAATGCAGATCGGCAAGAACGGCCTTGCTGAAGAATCAATAATTGAGATAAAGAACCAGTTAAAGAAGAACGGATTAGTCAAGGTGAAATTCCTTAAAGCTGCTCTTGCTGAGGCCAGCAAGAAATCCCTTGCTTCACAGATAGAGCAGAAAACAGAGTCAAGGCTGGTAAGCCTTGTCGGTTTCACAGCAGTATATTATAAGCCTATAGATAAACAAACTAGAGGTTTATGATTCATCAAAGCCCAGACCAGCAAAAATTATATAAACTTACCCAGTATATTTGAATTCAAGGGATATAATCTCAGGGCAATCCCCCTAAGATCATTGAAAATAGCAAAAAATAAGAGAAAACAAAAAGATGGTGCACATAAAGGATTTTGGATTTGAGGAAGAGAAGGCTGAAGAGGTTCTTGGCTCTGAGATACCTACTGGGTGGCCAAGACCAATAGGCAAGTCAAGAGGCAAGGCATATCCTCTAGCCAGGATGAGGCTTGTCTATGAGGTATATAATCAGTCTATTGAAGAGCTTTATTTCTGGGCTGTTGATAATCTTCATGAGGAAGAGGAGTTCACTGAATTCCTGAAGATCCAGGATGTATTTGCAGCATCAGAGCATTCTGCTTTCTCAGGAGTAGCTATGCAGAGGCTTGGCCTTTACCAGGACAAGGTAAGCCAGTTCCTAGCTACAATAGGAAAGATGATAAAAGAGCTTTTCCAGCTTGTGAGAGAGATAAGAATAATTGATGAGAGGCTTGAGCTCTACATAAAAAGCAATCAGGGAGATGATGCTGCTGAGATAAGCCTCAAAGGCTACTGGATTGATCTTGTTGAAGGAGG
>JAHJCS010000045.1 GCA_018812465.1 Nanobdellota archaeon
AATAAGTTATTTTCTTGGTTTTATTATTTATTGGATCATTATAGATCTTGTTATGTTGATTAATTCAATCTTATTTAATTATACATATCATTTACTCAGGCAATCTTTTTATATAAGCTGTCTTCAATAGGTTCTAATATGGATTTTCAGACACAATCAGCGATGATATTTGTTGTCATTCTTGCGCTTGTCTTATATGCTAACAAGAAGAAGCTTCAGATACAGAAGATAGTCTATCCTATTTTGTATGTAATAATGTACAGGACCCAAGTTGGCCTGAAATTGATGGACAAGGCTGCCAAGAAATATCCCAGATTCCTCAAGTATGCTGGTCTGGCAGGAGTGTTTGTCGGGTTTATTGGCATGGGCATGATATCCTATGCTCTTGTAGAGAATCTTGTGAAGATGATTCTTGATCCAACAACGCCTTCAGGCGCTGCTTTGGTACTTCCATTCAAGGTCAAGGGAGCTTTGTATGTGCCTTTCTTTTACTGGATAATATGTATCTTTGTGCTGGTCATGGTTCATGAGTTCTCTCATGGAGTCATAAGCAGGCTCTATAATGTGAAGATAAAATCAAGCGGCCTTGCTTTCCTTGGGGTCATTCTGCCTGTTGTGCCTGCAGCATTTGTTGAGCCAGAAGAAAAACAGCTTGCCAAGAAACCCAGAAGAGAGCAGCTTTCAGTGTTTGCAGCAGGGTCTTTCTCAAACATAGTCTTAGGATTCCTTTGTTTAGGCATCTTCTTCATACTGTTCAAGCCAGCTATCGGAGCGTTTATGGAAGATGCTGGAGTGATGGTTGTAGGCTTGCAGGAGAATGGCAATATGACTTACCCTGCAGAGAAAGCAGGAATGAATGAAGGAGAGATCATAACAAGTATAGATGGCCAGGAGATAAAGAACACAGCCAGCCTGACAGGCTACCTGATGAATAAATCCCCAGGAGATGGAATAAATATAACAACTAACCAGACAACCTATTCTCTTCAGCTCGCAGCAAATCCTGAGAATACCAGCATTCCTATGATGGGAGTCTACCTTGATGATCATACAAGAGTAAAGCCTTCTTTTGAGGATAGATATGGGCTTATGATCCCAAAGGTTATAGTGTGGTTTGCAGGGCTTATACTATGGCTTTTCCTGCTCAATGTGGGCATTGGATTGTTCAACCTTGCTCCAATACCAATAACAGACGGAGGAAAGATGCTATTCCTGGCATTGCTGCATTACTTTGATGAGAAGAAGAGCATGAAAATATGGAAGATTGTGGCTACATTCTTCATAATGATAATTATAATAAATATTGGAATTGGATTCATAAAATGATGTCTGTAGTTCTTGTTGAGCCAGAGAAGGCAGGTAATATAGGTGCAGTCGCGAGAGCTATGAAGAATTTTGATTTTAAGGACCTTATACTGATAAACCCAAAAGCAGACCATCTCTCAAAAGAGTCAATGGACAGGGCTTCGCATGCAAAAGATGTTCTAAAAAAGGCAAAAAAAGCAGATATCAGCTACCTGGAAGGTTTTGATCATATAATTGGAACAACATCCAAGCTCGGCTCTGACTACAACATGCCAAGAGTGCCTATCACACCAAAACAGCTTGCAGAAAAGCTCTCTGAAACAGGCAAAAAGAGCAGGATTGCATTATTATTCGGTAGAGAGTGCACAGGCCTTACAAATGAAGAGATAAAAAGATGCGATTTCATTGTCTCTATCCCCAGCTCAAAGAGGTATCCTGCGATGAATCTCAGCCATTCTGTTGCAATCCTGCTCTATGAGATATACTCAGCCCAAGGCAAGAACAAGATAGGCGATATTGCTGCTCCAATCACAGACATTGAGAAGAAACAGATCCTGAAGATGGTAGATGATATCCTTGATTCCATGGAGTTTGGCACAAAAGAGAAGAAAGAGACTCAAAGGATACTCTGGAAAAGAATGATAGGCAAGAGTTTCATGACTCGTAGGGAAGCCTTTGCATTAATGGGATTTCTTAAAAAGATTAAATAAGTCTGGTCGTGGGGCCGAACATAGTGAGTGCCCCACTTGGCTCGCGTGTGAACGGAGCGAGCCGTTCATGGACTTTGGCACAAAAGAGAAGAAAGAGACTCAAAGGATACTCTGGAAAAGAATGATAGGCAAGAGTTTCATGACTCGTAGGGAAGCCTTTGCGCTCATGGGCTTTCTCAAAAAGATAAAATAGCCCGTTCTTTCTGTTAAAGGAGCTTATGGAGCAGGACTAAAGACTATGTTTTTAGTCCTGCACTAATCTACGCGCGAGCCTAGTAATGAGGATCTGGGGTTCCTTAAAAAATAGGAGAGTAGATTATACTCTTTAATCATTTCTTTCTAAGAATAAATAATTATGCACTTAGTATGGCTGGCATCATGAAAAGATAGAGGAACACTCCGATAACACCAAACACCATTATGCCTATGAGAATCTCTACGCATACCTTTACCCAGTGCTTCTTAGAGTCTTTTGCAGAAGGAGGTGATGGCATGTTCTTTTCCACCAAAGCTCCAGGAGCTTCTCTCTCTGCTGGAAGCATATCCTGAGGCTTGATTATGACTGGCAGAGGTTTCTTCTCCACAATAGCATTTTTCTTCTCGGAAACAGGATTGTTCTCAGGCCGTTTTATGCTCTTTGTCTTGATGATCAGAGAGACTCCATTGCCATTGCCGTTCCTTTCAATCTCCTTGAATGCCTGTTTTATTGACCCAGAAGAATAGCCTTCA
>JAHJCS010000046.1 GCA_018812465.1 Nanobdellota archaeon
GCGCCCAATGCAGCTATTGCTCCGTCTGCTGCTGCAGTTATTGCCTGCTTCATGACAGTGTCAGTCGAATCTCCTGCTGCGAACACACCTTCAACATTTGTGCTCCTGTTCTTGTCAACAATTATCAGTCCGCTCTTGTCAAGCTTCACTCCAATCTGCTCTGCAAGAACTGTTGAAGGCACTGAACCAACCTCAATAAAGAGCCCGTCAACCTGCAGTTCGTTGCTTCCATTGAATGGCTTGTCCAGTATCGCTGTAGTTAGGAACTTGCTCCCCTTTACCTCAGTGATATTAGTATTATAGATCATCTCAATCTTCTCATTCCCTTCCACTGCAGTTTTGTTGACTGGCTCTGCCCTGAGCTCATCTTTCCTGTAGATTATATACACTTTCTTTGCATACTGAGCAGAGAGCAGTGATGCAAGAGCTGCTGAATCAGAGCCTCCTACAACACCTACAACCTTTTCCTTGAAGAAAGGAGCATCGCAGGTGTAGCAGTAGCTTACGCCTCTGCCTGCAAACTCATCCTCACCAGGAATATTAAGATGCCGTCTTCTTAGGCCCCATGCGAGAATCAATGCCTTTGCCTGGAAAGATTCCTGGCCAGAAGTCACTATGAACTCATTGTCTTTCTTCTCAATCTTCTCAACCTCAAGGTCTGAGAAATCAACACCCAATCCCTCTGCATGCTCCTTGAACTTGACCATCAGGTCTGCGCCAGGAATGCTTCTTTCTCCTGGCCAGTTCTCGACAAGATGGGCTTCATTGAGCACTCCTCCGGTCTCTTTGGATATTATAAGTGTCTTTAGATTGTATCTTGCTGCATAGATGCCTGCTGCCATGCCTGCGCAGCCGCCTCCGATAATGATAAGGTCGTACATGGGCTGATAGAAAAAACAGGTATTTTTAAAGGTTTGTATAATCAGAGAGTCTTCTGGATGCATGCAAAGCCGTAATCAAACTGATGGTTGCCCTCTGAGACAAAATGATATCTGCAAGAGAATAGTATACCCGCTTCTTCAGTAAGTCTTTTGCATAGACTCTCAAGCCTTGCAACATCACCATAGGGTTCTTTTCTTCCAGAATCTGTTGTAGATTCAGCTGAGATTGCTGCAATGACTCCATTAGGGGATAAGAAAGAATGCGCTTTCCTGAATATCTCAATATAATCTTCAACATCCACAAAATCAGGATTATGAATCAGGATGAAATCATAGTCTTTTCTGCCTTATGCTGCATTGAGACCTATACTCCATGGAGCAAATTTGGCAGCATTGCCTCTTCTTTCGCCGAATATCTCAAGATTGTACACTTCAGGAGTAAGATCCTCAGGTTCACGCTCACTTATATCACATGCTACAACAGCAAGATCTTTTTTGTTAATGCCTGACCTGTGCTGGTGTAATGTTCTTATGAGAACACCATCATATTTCTGGGCTGAATGACCTATAACCATTGCAAGGGTCTTTCCTGAAGGCTTGTAATCTTCTGGAAGATGATTAAGAAGTATATACATGGATATTGGATCAAAACCATGGTCATCTAGTGCATATATATCAAAAAGCCTTTCCTGGTCTATTATTATTCTTTCCATGATTCATTATTTAATAGGTTATCATATATAAAAGTTGCTGTTTCTATACTACTTTATGGTAGTCAAATAACACAACATTTATAAACCTTAATAAGAATTAATAATATATGAAACGGGTCTTTAGCGTTTCACTGGGGGAAGAGACTATTTCTAAGGTAGAAGAGATTCTAGAGAGCGGACCATTCAGGAACAAGAGCCATGTTGTAGAGGAAGCAATCCTTCAGCTCTTCAAAAGAGGTGGGAAGGATGAGTGAGAATAAGAAGAGCTCAATGGACCTGAGAGATATTATTGGAGATGATGGCTCAGTGCAGATTGGTGATACAGAATTTCAAAGAGTTGATCCACCCAAGATACCTAATGATAACCAGAGGATAATAGTTAACCCTGATTCTATAGACAATCGCTTTGAAGAGATGTCAAGGAGAGAGACTAAATTAAAGATAGGTCAACATCAGTATACCATAATCCCAATAGGAAGAGATAAAACACCATTTGATATTGTAGATGTTAATGGTGAGAATGTATTTGGAGGCCCTTTTGAGGAGTTGGTCTTCTCATTTGAAGATGAGGGTTATCCTTTCATCGCTGCAAAAAGAGTCAATAACCTCAATTTTTATGTCTTCTCAGAGGATGGTGATCATGATTGGTATCAGCCAACTTATAAGACAATGGTTGGTGTTGTTGATATAAAAGGAGACAAAGTCCTTAAGATTGCATCTTTCTCAGGAGATACTGATATAGGTTTCTATGAGAAACATGGTAAGAAACCTCTTTTTGGAGGTCATCATTATTCTACTGGACCTATAGTTGAATATCAAGGTAATACTGTCCTGCTCGCAAGGAAGAATCATTTACCAAATAGTGATGGCTTTCTGTACAAAATTTATAATCTCGAAGGTAAAGTGATTGAGAAGTTCGGAGAGCCAAATAAAGTGATGAGAGATCTTGTGCACTTTTATAATCATTATTTCTTGATAGGAATGGACCATCAAAGATTTAGGAATGTCTGGTTCTTTTATGATGAAGAAGGCAATAAATTGCCTATATTTGGCAGATATCACCGACTCATCTACTCTTTTGAGACAGATAAACCTCAGAATAAATTTGAGGGATATAACCATTTAGATGGTTTTGTCTTTGTCCATGGCCATCCTGTCCTCATAGCAGATAAGCCTAAGAAAGAAGGATGGTTCTTGTATGATATCCACAATCATGAGCTTTTCGGAGGAGGATTCAAGAGGATAAGACAAGTGAAAGAAGTAGAGACCATGCCTTTGCTTGAAGGAATATCAAACAGCGGGCTGGAGGGATTCTTCTCAATTGATGGATTCTATTCTCAGGATGAAGATGACCTGGTTTATGGCAGATATGGCGCTTGGCAGAAGATTGATACTGCATTTATAGATTTTAGGGAGTGGCTTATAAAAGGAACCTCTCTGGGCCATGTCCAGATAGATAATGTTAAGCTTGCAAGCGACGCTTATCTTTTTGAACGGGCTAACAAAAGTTTAGGCATGTCTCCAAGTGATCTACTGGATAGATTAGTGCCTATCCTAAAAAGCAGTGATTCTGTCAATAGATTCAGCCATTTCATAGAGATATTTGATGCTTATCTTGATCATGAAGAAGATTTCTTAGATAAGATTGATAATCTAGTTCAGATAATCCCAGGGAGTGTTGACCGAAGAGAACAGTTCATCACTTCTTTGAAAGCCAATCTAAAGCTTCCTGTTTCACAAAGAAACAGTCTTGAGCAGATGTTGGACTGCGCAAAGCTCGGAACTGATCAGTATGATATACTGAATGTTCTTGGTGAGGGAAATCATGCTGAAACCTATCTTGCTTTTTCAAAGAACCTGAAAGCATATCGCGCCCTAAAAGCAATCAAGCCTGGAGATGTGAGCAACGAAGAAGTTGAGATAATGGCACTGCTCGAGGGAGCAGAGATCAAGAATGTCGTGAAAATTTATTATGCTGATAACCTGATAAAAGACGCTGTTGGAAGACAAAGATACTGTATTGTCATGGAATATGTCGATGGCAAAACACTTGATGAGATCATGAGGGAGAAACCAGATGAGAAAACTGTTATTGATATTGGCTGCCAGACTTTCCAGGGAGTCTATGGACTTAGGCAGAATGGTATCACTCATTACGATCTTCATATGAAGAATATTAAAAGAAACTCTCAGGGAGTTATAAAAATCCTTGATTTTGGGTCGAGCAGTGATGAGAAGAGATATTATCATGGCAATAAAGAGTTCAAAGCGCCTGATTATTTACAGGGAGATAGCTATTCAAATCCTGATCTGATATCATTAGGTCTGATGATATACAAGCTTTACAAAGGTGAGCATCTTGTGTTGTCAAGGACTGAAGATATGGGCACCAAGACTTTCAAGGAAAGGGCTGCTCATATGATAAATAAGATGTACCATAATTTTGAGTTAAGAAAAGAATACTGGCAGAAGATAGAGAATCTGCCTGACAGGATAGGGGTCCTCGTTGCGGCTTGCCTTGAGCATTATGATGATATTGACTATGTGAAAAGTGTTTTTGAGATTGCAAGCCCTGACCTTAAATATAAACTGATGACTGAAGATGAGAAGATCAAGAAGATAAAAGAGCTGGAGGGGAAGGATGGGTCTTGATCAATGCACCCAAGAGGAATTTGACAAAAGATTTGATAAACATGATACTTCAATACTTGAAAGACTTGATATTTCTCCAGATGATGCAAATGCATTTGATTCTAGATTTTCTGGATTTGATGTTGTTAATTTTATGAATTCTGGTATTTATTCATGTGCTGCAAATGCATTTCCTGAAAGATTCAACACATTAGAGATTTATATATTTATTAAAAATAGAGTCTCATCAGACTTTCTCGCAAAGAAGGCGAATCTGGATTTTCTAGATGTGATAAATGCTGCAACTAGAAATGTTGATATGGATAGCATCTCAGATTACAGAAAAGGGCTAACCTGGGATGAAAAGTTTGAGTTTGCTAGAAGAAAAATCAGCTCAGATACAGTCAATGCATATCATGAAGACCTTCAAGGTAAACAAATTCTAAGACTAACTGAGCTGGGATTTAAACCAGAGGATACTATTGGTTACAAAACAAGAAAGAGCAGAGCAACAGTCAGACAAGATGGTTTAGGAGCAAGTCAGGCTGCCAAAGATGCAAATGGAGGTTATATCTATGAAATGCTTATTAGAAATTGTCTTCCTGATTGCGCAAACTCATACTCTTCTTCTTTTTTTATTGAAGAGGTCATAAAGCTAATAGATGCTGGAATTAGTTCAAGCACTACTTTCGCATTTGAATTCTATGCTAATGAAGCAGGGTACCAGATTGACCCAAACCAAATAATTATGATTACTGCATCAGGTGCAGATTCAAGAACCTTTGAGAATCTGGTAAAAGATTTTGATCCAGACAGTGTTGCAAAGATATGTGACAGCCATATTAGAACTGAGGGCATTCAAGAATATGTTCCAAGATTTGATGCAGATGACATTATATTGCTTACAAAAAATGATGTTTCTGGACAAGAAGCATGCAGTTACCGTTCTGATATCAGTAGCATAGACATCTGCAGACTGCAAAAAATCAAGTGTACACCAGATATTGTAGATCAATATGATGACATTTTTGATGGTAAATCTATCTATGTATTATACTCATTAGGTCTTTCTCCAGATAAAATACCTAAAACTAACAAAACAGTGAATCAGGTTCTAAAGAGCATTGTTTCCAAATATCAGGGTCAGTTTGCATCAGATAACATGTTTTTAGATGATGAATTCTTAGATGCATTTATCCCAGCTGAGATTAGATTAATTGGAACAGGTGCAGATGGAGTTGTATTACTGGATTCAAGAGAGGCATTGACAAGAGCTACTTTAACTGCATTATCTTATAAAGATGTAACAATTGTTGATCCAGAGATCATTAGAGAAGAAATACAAAATGAGATGAAAAATAGGCAATCAATGGTTGTCAAAAAATATTCTATGAATATTGGAAGAGAATATTATTTTCTAAGCAAACTTAATGATCCGCAGTATGTTGTTAAGCCTTTGAAGTACAATCCTGAGGAAAATGAGCTTGACCTTGAATATATCAAAGGAGATACAATTGAAAGTATTGTTAACAAGGAAGGTGCATTGGCATCAGAAAGGGTTAAACAATATGGAATGGATATAATAAAAGGAATTGAGGAATTAAGGCTTAAAGGAATTTACCATCGAGATATCCATGTTCATAATGTTATGATTGATGAGGATCTTGACAGAGCAATCATTATAGATCTTAGTATTGCTACTGAAAATCCAACAGAGATATATGAATTGAATAGATCTTATGGAGGTAATAACGACCTAGTCTCACTTGGTCAATTGATGTATAAGATGGCTACTGGCCATAATCTTTTCAATGAGGGCCTTGGATTCAGCTGTTATTCAGCTGTAAAACAGGGCATCAAGACAACCAGAGAGAAAGTTTATGATGATCCTGAGCTCCTCCAGAGCTATCTTAGCAAGGTAAGAGAAGATGTCAAGGACAGGAATCTTGCTAATCTTATTGTGACCCTGCTTGATGATAATCTATGGACACAGCCTTCACTTGAGAAAGTTGAGCAGGCAAAAGAGATGTTCGAGAGGTATACAGCATGACACTTGATTTCATAACAAGGAGTGAGTTTGTCAATCTCAAACTGAGAAGATTCAAGGATGATATCACATATAATGAAACTTTCTCTCCATATAAAGGTCTCTTTAAGCTGAAAGTTCAGAATACCAATCTTTTCCATACGCCTTTGGTCTTGGGCCTGTTCATTCCCCCATTAGGAGCTTTGATAGGCATTGCTTATGGCATCCATGGAATGGCTACTGAAAATCTAAGACGTCCCAAGACAACTGTTGTTGATAATGCAGTATCAACTTATGGAGACAGGATATACAACACACCATATAAAGGCACTGCTTCAGGTGTAGTGAGAGCATTAGAGAAGTTTGACACTGCAGAATATTTTGTCAAACGAAAGATATTGAGATGTATGAAAAAGGGCAGATATAAAGAAGCTATGTCAAGGTTTTATATGCTTAACAGAGAACAACATATCTCTTCTAGGGAAGACCGGCTGGTCTTTGGAGCTATGCTCATGCAGGCAGGCAAATATGATGATGCTATGAATGTATTCAAAGGCCAGGTGCTCAATTATGAGGATCTTCCGGATAATCCATCTGTGATGACCTTATCTGAATTGAGTAAGATTATTGATCTTGATTCCAGAGCCAAGAAAGCTATAGATTTCTTCTCCCAGGATTTTAGCTTAAAGAACAGGTCAGATATAGACCAACAGACTTTTATGGATACTCTTGACTCTCTTTTCACTAATTCAGACTCACTTGATTCCAGGATCTACAATGGAATAATCAGCCATGAATTATTTAGGGATTCTTCCACACAGAAGTGGAATAGTATCATAAGGGATATAATTGCTTCCAGACAAGAGTGTACTCCAGGCTCGGCTAATGTGATCATCTATAAAGGAGACTCTTTCAAAGAGCAGCTTGTTATAAAGTTTGGTGATGCTGATAGTTTTGTCAAAGATGCTGCAAGAACAAGAAGACTTGAGGGAATCATCAAAGAGTATAATGACAACATCAAACATGCACCTACATTCTTAGTGATGCCAGGAGTTATCAGATATAATGCTTTAAAAACTCATAAACCAATAGGAATATTTGAAGTTGATGGCAGGACCTCATATGTGTCATTAATGGCTCCAGGAACCAGCTTTTTAACAGTTGGAGAGACAGTTAGATCCAATTTTATAGATATCTATCCGTTGTTGATGGATTCAATATCATTTATCCATAACCACCTGAGTGAAGATGATGCCGAATCAGAAGTCAATCA
>JAHJCS010000005.1 GCA_018812465.1 Nanobdellota archaeon
ATATGACAATGGCTACAAAGAAGCATACAAGACAATAAGCCTGACTGTGGACCAGTGCAGTTATTCACCTCCAGCAGCAGATGACTCAGATGATGATTCTGATGACAGCACAAGCTCAGACCAGACAACAACACAGCAGCCTCCTGTGGACACAGGTGCTACAACCCAGGCTCCAGTGACATATGTTCCTGCAACACCTTCTGCAACTGCGACAGCAGCATCAAAATCAAAAGAAGGAATGAGCACTTCAACAATACTGCTTATAGTGCTAGGAGAGATAGCTCTTGTAGTGATGATAGTGCTTGTATACCTCCTTGTAAGGAAGCCAAAAAGGCCAAGAGAGCCTGAGTTCTGAAGGGTATTGTTTTATCTTTATTTACTGTTTTAATTAGAGATAACATCTTATCCTAATCATACATAGACAACACTTATTTCTTCCTAATTTAAATGGTTCAGGGTGCTGGTTTCAGTTAGGCAGTGGCTGGATGATTAAGTTATCATCACAAACTATTTAAATCTCTCATCATCATTTAATCTCATGAAAATACTCCATATTGAAGCAAGATCTGACACAGACCTCCTTCCTGTTGTCAGAGAAGCCTTCAGATTCCTCAAAGGCAGTGTTGCTATAGTCAGCACAATACAGCACATCCACAAGCTTGAAGGTGTGGTGAGGTTTATGGCAGACAACAAGATACCTGCTAAAGTATATGGGCAGGTCCTGGGATGCTCTGTGCCTAAGATTCCTGACTCAGTCCAGCAGGTGCTTTACATAGGCTCTGGAAGATTCCATCCAATAGGCATATTCCTCAAGACAAAAAAAGAGGTCATTGCAGCAGATCCTCTCAGCGGCAGAGTATCAAAAATAACTGAGAAGGATGTTGAGGCTCTCCAGAAAAGGAGGAAGGGTGCATTGGCAAAGTTTCTTACATCAGAGAGCATAGGCATACTCATATCGACAAAACCAGGACAGATTGGAGTGCAGGGCGGAGAAAAGAGGATAAAAGAGATCCAGAAAAAGCATAATGACAAGAAGTTCTACTTGTTTGCATTTGAGACACTTGACAGGACATATCTTGATAATTTCCCATTCATTGAATGCTGGGTGAATACTGCGTGCCCAAGGATATTTGAGGATTACAGCAAGGGCATGGTGAACCTCGAGGATATCTAAGATGAAGAGAGATATTATATTATGCTTTCTTATTGTTTCTATATCATTTATTGCTGTCTCAGGATGCTGTCCTGAATGCAATAAACAAAAGACAGAGAATTCTCAGGAGATAACACAAAGCAGGGTAGTCATTATAACAGAAGAACAAGAGGTTATTATAAATGCTGAAACAGCAGACACAGATGAAGAGAGAAAGACAGGACTCATGAACAGGACATATCTTCCTGAAGATTCTGGCATGCTGTTTGTCTTCGGAGAATCCGGAAAATATGGTTTCTGGATGAAGAATACTCTGATATCTCTGGATATGATATTCCTTAAAGATGATGAGTCAAGCAATTATACAATAGTTGATATAATTGAGAATGCTCAGCCCTGCGTGTCAGAGCCTTGCGAGGTATACAAACCTGTGCAGGAAGCTGACATTGTCCTGGAAGTGAATGCAGGTTTTGCAGCAGAGAAAAACATAAAAACAGGCGACAGAGTCATGATATAAAATGAAACATCTGACATTCTCAACAGCAAACCTTTCAGCAAAGATACCTCCTTATGATATTGACAGGATATTATCATTGATAACTCCTTTGGGCCTTGATATCGACGGCGTCATGCTCTGCCTATGGGATTACACAGACCTGAGCATAATGAAGATATCTGACAGCTCATTTGATATCATGAAAAAGATGAATTTCAACAGCATTCATGCTCCTGTCGCTGACTTCAGAGATGATGCTGAGACAAGAAAACTGCTTGATGACATAAAAGAACTGTATGACAGGATTGGCGCAAAACAGGTTGTGTTACATCCTTACAGGATAAAAGATTTCTCAATCATCAAGAACTCAGGAATGAACTGTGTGATTGAGTTCATGAGACCTCACAAAGGCCTGGAGATTGATTATTACAGCAGGATTCTAGAGGAGAATGATCATCTTGGTTTCTCGCATGACCTCTCTCATGCAGCGCAGTTCTCGAATGAGATGATAACAGAGGTGTTTGATAGATTCAGGAAAAGGATCAGACAGGTGCATGTGAGTTTTGCAGACAAGGAGACCAGGCACAGACCAATGTTCTATGCTACTCCAGAGTTCCTGAAAGCAGCTGACTGTGTAAGGCATATTGATGCAGAGTTTGTCATTGAATCAATGATGACAGAACCAGAAGAAATAAAAAAAGAATGCGCTTTCTGCAGGAAATGGCTCAGTAAGGGCGCAAAAGAGGCATGATATGTCATTTTACAGCAATTTCAAGAAAGGCATAACAAGGAATGTCCTGATTGTAGGAATGGTCAGCTTCTTTATGGATATCTCAAGCGAGATGATATTTTCTATACTCACATTGTTCCTCAAGAATGTTATTGGAGCAAGCACTCCAGTGATCGGGCTTATCGAGGGTGTAGCAGAGAGCACAGCTTCTATACTTAAACTTGTCTCAGGCTGGCTTTCTGACAAGTTCGGAAGAAGAAAGCTGTTCATGTATATAGGTTATGGATTCTCTGCTCTTACAAAACCATTATTTGCATTAGCTACATCCTGGCCTCTTGTGCTCTTCGCAAGATTCAGCGACAGGATAGGCAAGGGAATGAGAGGCACTGCAAGAGATGCTATACTCGCAGAATCAACAGAGAAGAAATACAGAGGCAAAGTTTTTGGCCTGCACAGGAGCATGGACACAGCAGGAGCAATACTTGGGCCTCTTCTTGCAATGATGTTGTTTGTCTACATAGGTTACAGAGGTATTTTCTGGATTGCGCTCATTCCTGCCCTGCTGGCAGTGCTTGCGATAATACCAATTAGGGTCAAGGAGAAATTCAAAGAAGAGAAGTTTGACAGCAAGAACTTCAAATTCAGCCTCAAAGGCATGAACAAGGAATACAAAAGATTCCTTATTGTGCTTGGACTGTTCTCTTTTGCCAATTTCAGCTATGCCTTCATGATGCTTAGAGCGCAGGATATAGGAGTGACTCCTGAGAAAGTGATATCATTGTATCTTGTCTACAATATATTTGTGATACTGTTCTCTACTCCAATGGGCCTTCTTGCAGACAGGATAGGCAGGAAGACAGTGATTGTCATTGGATTTCTGGTTTTCACAACAATGATGATAAGCTTTGGCTTTGCCACCCATATAGTACACACTTTCTTTCTCTTTGCATTGTATGGAATATTCACCTCAATATTTGAGAGTGTGCCTAAGGCTTTTGTGTCTGACATGGTGAATAAGGATAAGAGAGGAACTGCTCTTGGAATAATGAACAGTGTTGTAGGGATAATGATACTTCCTGCAAGCCTATTTGCTGGCCTGATATGGCAGTATGTCAGCCCGTCTGCGCCTTTCTTCATCGGAGCAGGAGTCTCAGGTGTTTCTGTTCTTATGATGATGTTCTTGGTGAGAAGATAGAATCAACTGATTTGATATCCTATATAAATTAGTCCAGGCAGACATGTTAAAAGGCTTCTAAAGGCTTCCAGAGCTGGAATAAGCAGGGTGTGCCAGGAAATTACAAAGTTTTATAATAAGGTTGATTAGAATGCGTGCGCATGACACAATTTAAAGGATTTGGAGCAGTATTTGCTGTTATTATGGTATTAATTTTAGTCACGACTATTCTTGTCAGCGCACAGACAGAAGACAACCCATCAAATGAGACAATTGATGATGGTTCTCTTGTTATCAACTCAACAATAACAGACAATGAAGACACACCTGAAAATCAGGATAATGGTGATGAGATTGATGATGCTGAAGAGATCATTGAAGAAATAGAGACCTTTGTGGATATAAACATCACCTCAATAGTGCCATATAAATTTATGGTAGGAGATGTGCAGTTCAATATTCAGGTCAAGAACACAGGCACAGCAGACCTCAGTAATATCTTTGCTATAGTGACTGGCAAAGGCTTCTCTACATATGAGATAGTGCCCATAGATTATTTAAGGCCAGGAGAAAAATCATATATAATAGTCATGGGTAATTTCAAGGAATCTGGAATGATACCTATTTCTATCAGGATCATGAACAAGACAATACATGGGAATGTGGTTGTTGAAGGCCCAGCAGATGACACAAAAGATGAGAAAGAACAGGAAGAAAAGAACAGGATTGACCAGGAAAGACTGGATATCCTCTCAGCAAAGCTTAAGGTCCTGAAAGCAAATTATTCTGACCTGCAAGAGCAGTATTACAGCAAGAAATATGATAATTATGATGTCACAAGCATAAGTATTGAGGGAGATCTCAAGGATTTTATACAGGAAGCTGAATCAAGCCTTATCGCAGGAGATATCAAGCAGGCCAATATCATCATGACCCTGGGCATTGAGGAGTTTGAGTTCCAGAGAGAGAAGGTCATAGAAGCAAAGCAGATAAAAAAATCTGTGCTTGAGATCATAAAGAGCAACATAGTCATATTCTCTACAATCGCTGCATCTGTCATAACACTCTTCAGTTTCTATGAGCTCATGAAGAAGAAGAAAGAAGTAGTATCCACACATATAACCCACAGGATAAGCGCTATTAAAGATAAAAGAAAGAATAGTGATGTTAAGTCAAAAGATGCTCCTGCACAGGCAGCTGATGCTAAGGAAGACAAACCAGCTAAGAAAGCTAAGCCTGGGAAAAAGAAAGCCAGAAAGAAGTGAGGCTGTCTGAGATTCTAAGAATATGATGATTCTGTTGGTTATCTGCATTGATTAAATACCGCAACCTTTTAATACTTTGATATATACCTGAGGCCTGGTGATATTATGCATGACAATAAAATGCTGGCCAAAGAGATTGGTTTAGGAGCTGTGGCAGAGATATCAACATACTTCTTTTTCTGGTATGTGCAGTATCTTCTGGGCCTTGACAGTGTTGTGAGCATCTGGCTGAGCTCATTCATACTCCTTGTGCTGCTGAACCTGGCCATGTGGGGAAATCCATTTGTCAGGATGTGCCATCACAAAGGCGGAATATTCTGAGCTGTTCTTTATTCTTATTTTATTTTAGTATTGATTAATTGTAGTTAGGAAAAGCTTTTTAAGGCTTGTCTGACCTCTAGATAGTATGGCCAAGAGAACCATAAATAAACCAGAGCTCCTAAGCCCTGTATTTGATCTTGTCAGCCTTCAGGCTGCGATTGATGCAGGAGCAGATGCTGTTTACTTCGGCCTAAAAGAGCTCAATATGAGGATAACAGCAAGGAACTTTGACCTTGGCCAATTGAAGAATGTTATAAAGATCTGCCATGATAAAAAGGTCAGGGCTTATCTTGCGCTGAACTCTATTGTCTATGATGATGAGATTACTAGAGTCAGGAAGATAATCTCTGAGGCAAAGAAAGCAAAGATTGATGCAGTCATCTGCTGGGATGCATCAATAATCCAGGAAGTAAAGAAAGCAAAAATTCCATTGCATATAAGCACTCAGGCTTCTGTCTCAAATGCAGAAGCAGCAAGGTTCTACAAAAAGCTTGGAGCAGAAAGAGTTATACTTGCAAGAGAGCTGAGCCTGAAACAGATAGCTGATGTAAAGAAAAAAGCAGGAATCCAGGTTGAGGTGTTTGTCCACGGAGCAATGTGTGTCTCTGTGTCAGGAAGATGCTTCATGAGCCAGTTCTTGTTTGGAAGGTCTGCAAACAGAGGAGACTGCATCCAGCCCTGCAGGAGAGAATATTCTTCTGTCCTGATAAAGGATGTTGAGGAAGGCCATGAGCTTGAGCTTGGATCTCATCATGTTATGAGCCCTAAGGATCTCTGCGCTCTGCCATTCCTTGAGAAACTCATAGAAGCAGGCATTGACTCATTCAAGATTGAAGGAAGAGCAAGAAGCCCTGAGTATGTCAAGACAGTGACTAGAATATATCGGGAAGCTATTGATGCTTACTTTGAGAAGAAACTTACTCCGCAGCTGAAAACAAAGCTGATGAAACAGCTAAAGACAGTGTACAACAGAGGATTCAGCCCAGGATTCTTCTTAGGAAAGCCTATGAATGAATGGACAACACCTGAGACAAAAGCAACAAAGATCAAGAGGTTTATAGGCATAGTCAGAAATTATTACAAAAAACCCTCTGTTGCCGAGGTAAAGCTTCAGGCAGGAAGCCTAAGGAAAGGAGACAAGATAATGATTCAAGGCCCGACAACAGGAGTCTTTGAGCAAGAGGTTGGCTCAATAGAAGTCTCGCACAAGAGAGTAGATGAAGCAGGCAAAGGAAAGAAGGTAGGAATAAAAGTGAATAGTGCTGTGAGAAAGAATGACAAGGTGTTTGTCATAGAAGCAAGATAAACTTATTGTTTGCTGAAGTATTCTCGCTTTATTATCAGGATAATTATGAATGCTCCATTTATAATCACAGTGAGTACAGCAGATATTGCAATTGCTGCCAAAAGAGGTCTCTGGTTGAAATTAGCTGAGCCAAGGATCAAAGGGTTTACAAACTGTTTGAATACCCCAAATGACATCAGGACTGAGATAACATAATAAAATGCACCATATATCCATGCCCAGATATATCGATTCCATAATGCCACAATAAGAACAAGAAGAAAGATATCTCTGATGATAATTGAAGGAGCAAACCTAAATCTGAGCAGGATCCCTATGAATTCTATGCATACCAGCACAAATAATATCTTAATGGATAAAGGCATAGGAGCCCATCCTGATTCTCTAATTACTGGCTTTTTCACTGCTTTCTTCTTGGACATGAGATATATTAAGAACTGATAGTATAAAAACATTATCATTATATTGTTATAATGAATTATTATTACCTTCTTAAAGAACAGCAGTCATAAAGATTTAAAAATGTGTAGTATATACCCTTATAATCAGAGGCGATATTATGGATAATGAGACAATCAAGACAATAAAATCAAGAAGGACAACAAGAAGCTTCAATGACAAGAAGATATCAAAGGAGATCATTGAACAGCTGCTTGACTGCGCCAGGCTTGCGCCCTCTGCGATGAACAAACAGCCATGGAAGTTCATTGTGATAAATAATATAGAGCTGATAAAAGAGATGTCAGATATCATAAAAACAAGGGTCATTGATATGTTCCCAAAGATGCAGGAGAGAGCAAAGACAATGAAAGACCCTATTTTTTATGGAGCTTCACTGCTTGTTATGATACTCAGGCCTAAAGCAGATGAATGGGCATTGTTTGACTGCTCTGCAGCAGCAGAGAACATGATGCTTGCAGCAAGGTCACTTGATATAGGCAGTGTTCCAGTAGGCTTTGCGAGATTCCTGAATGAGGACAAGGGCATAATGGCAAAACTGGAGATTCCTGAGGGTTATGAGCAGCATATAACACTTGCTCTGGGATATACCGAGAAGTGGCCTGAGACTCCTGACAGGAATAAGGATAATGTCAAATGGATATCTTGATTTCTTGGATAATTGCACTTAATTGGAATATCAAAGGTGCTGACTTTTCCTAGCTCCGCCTGAACAGGATGCAACATAGAAGTGGCGGAGTGAGGCTTCTCCTTAACGCCGCCCTGACGCAGACGAGGCGAGGGTTGGCTCCCAAGGGTCTTCTTCCTTGACCCGGCCATTAAAGAGGGTATC